>CAXMPS010000342.1:0-1251 GCA_964194995.1 uncultured Gammaproteobacteria bacterium
ACGCGAAATCGAGTCTCGGCGCGCGACCAAAAGCTCGACCAAGCCGGCCAGCGTCCTGGGCGCGAATCGGGTAGCACTGACAGACATGTGTGCTCCAGCCTTCGTGAGACATTCTTCCTCTGTCGCGAAGGTCTCTCCCGCCCCTGAAAGGGGCCAGCACACCGGGCCGGACGACCGTGATGACGGCGATGCTCGTTTCGGGATACTCCCCTTGTACTGACAAAGATAACACGTTAAGAGTGTCGCGTCTAGGCGGCTCTACCACTACAGACCGAGCCGAAAGCCCCCGTTCCGCACCACACCCCAGCCTATGGCCGCACCCCGACCAGCTCGCCGGCAGACCGCCACTAGTCGCAACCCAGGCAGTCTGTTTTCCGCGCGACTGCCGCTCAACCGCGATCCAAGGGTGCCGTCGACGCCTGCGAGGCCGCCTACGTCAGCCGAAATGAGACACCAGGGAGGCAGCACGAGTGCGCGTATCGCCGAAGACCAGATGCCTCCAGGGACGGTGTCACCTATGACGGGAGTGCGACACCCCGGGCAGGGGCTAGGTAGCTCAAGAGATGAGCCACTGGACCGCTCTCACCAGGGCGTTGGGTTTCTCGTGGACGGGTATATGGACGAGGAGGGCGGGGCAGTCGACGTCTTCGGCGATGCGGTCTGCGAGATCCATCACCACGTGAAATCGGTGCGAGGGGGCGCCGAGCATGACCAGGTTCGCACCGCGAGACAGCTCGGTCAGGGTCGAAACCAGGTCGTCGGTGGGGTGGATGAGATCATTCCAGGGTACGGTGAGTTCATCACCCATGCGCTGGTGGTACTGGTGGATGGCCTCTGCTTGCCCACTCGGCGCATCGTGTGCGATCAAATGGACAAAGCTGATCTCCGCGCCCTCGCGGCGCGCGATGTGGTCTGCCATTCCGATCTTGACCGGATCGTACGGACCCCCGGTGCCCAGCACCGAGATCGTTCCAATGCCCTCCACAGGCCGATTACGGAGAAAGACCGAGTCGCAGAGGAAATGCTCGCGAAGCCATTGCAGATCGCGGGTCACGTCTCTGGTTGCTCGCGAATCCTGAGGTAGGTCGGCGATGAACAGATCGACACCCTCGGTCTCAACATACTGGTGAACGGCCCCGCGCCGGTCCTCGTCGGTGCAGTGAGCCACGGTGACTTCGATGCCGAGCCGGTCGGCTTCAGCTTGGTCCTCCGCGGTGGGGATCAGGTTGGCAGTCGAGGCGTCGAAGTTGA
>CAXMPS010000343.1:0-4580 GCA_964194995.1 uncultured Gammaproteobacteria bacterium
ACCGACCGTCTCTACATGGGCACCAAACAGCACCGAATCGAGCAGGAAATGATTCTTGGCATCGGTGGGGCCCGAGCGCTGGCCGCTCTCGGCTGGGACATCGAGATCTATCACCTCAACGAGGGCCACGCCGGCTTCATCACGCTGGAACTGATCGACCGGGTGATCAGGGCAGGTGATCTAGCGACGGCGGTAGCCCGAGTCAGAAAGGACCTGATCTTCACCACCCACACCCCGGTGCCAGCCGGGATCGCCAGGCTGAAGCGGGACACTCTGGGCCCGTACCTGGAATTGTGGGCACAACGTTGGAACGTCGACTTTGCCGACCTGTGGGCGCTGGGCTCCGACCCCGGCGACGGTGACACATTCAACATGGCCATGTTTTGTCTTCGCATGTCGAGCGCCGCCAACGGCGTGTCCCAGTTGCATGGAGAGGTCAGCCGTGCTCTGTTCTCTGACCTCGAAGAGGGGCGTCGTATCGGCCACGTGACCAACGGTGTTCACGCCAGGACGTGGACCGGGGATGCGGCCCAGACGTTGTTCGACGATGTCCTCGGCTCAGGCTGGGCCGAGGGGCGCACCCAAGCGTGGGACCGGGTGGACGACATCGATGACGACAGACTCATCGGGATGCGACGCCAAGGTTCGCTCCGGCTGTCGGAGCTGGTCTCGGCGACCGGAGTGACCCTGGACCCGGATGCGCTCATTGTTGGATTCGCGAGACGTTTCGCCCCCTACAAGAGGGCCAACCTGATCCTGAAACAACGCGATCGGCTGATCGAGATGCTGTCCGACGACGATCGGCCGATTCACTTCTTGTTCGCCGGCAAAGCGCACCCCTCGAATGAGCTGGCCAAGAGTTATCTCTCCCAGATCGTGGATTTCTCCGAGTCGAGTGACGCCAACTCACGTTTCAGCTTCATTCCCGACTACGACATGGAAATCGCTTCACACCTGGTCCAGGGCTGCGACATCTGGCTGAACAATCCGATCCACCCCAGGGAAGCATCCGGGACCAGTGGCGAGAAGGTGGCACTCAACGGCGGCTTGAACTGTTCGGTCTTGGACGGCTGGTGGGCAGAGATGTTCGACGGTGAGAACGGATGGGCCATCGCTGCCAGCGAGGCGACCGACCCCGAGATTCGTGATTCGGAGGACTCGGCCGCAGTGATCGACACCCTCGTGGCAGCCCGGGAGGAGCACTACCAGTCGCGGGATGTGTTCAACCAACGGATCAGGCGTGCCTGGAGGACCCTTGGCCCACACGTGACGGCAGCCCGGATGCTCAGGGACTACGAGGCCCGGCTCTATGGGCCGGTTCGAGGCACTTGAGAGCCCGCGCGATCGATCCAACCATATAAGGAAACCGGCCTCGCCCCCGCCAGGCTCGGGAGCGGAACAACGTTCCGCACAATGGGACAGTGTACGATCGCTTTCCGCCATCAGACGTTGAGAGGGAACCGATGACGCACCACGACCTGGTCATCAAAGGCAGTGACGTTGTCCGTCCGGGTGAGGACGGGACGATGAAGATGGATATTGCGGTCTCCAACGGAGTCATCTCTGCCGTCGAGCCGAGACTAGACAGCACCGATGCAACGAACATCGTTGATGGCAGCGGCCTAATGGCTTTTCCCGGATCAGTCGATGCGCACTGTCATTGGGGGATCTACAACCCGCTATCGGAGGACGCAGTCACCGAGAGCCGGGCCGCCGCCCAAGGTGGCACGACGACCGCGATGACTTATTTTCGCACGGGCCAGTACTACCTCGACAAGGGGGGGCCCTACGCCGACTTCTTCCCCGAAGTCCTTGCCATCACCAAGGGCAGGCCTTATGTCGACTACGCATTCCACCTCGCCCCGATGCAGAGCAGCCACATCGACGAAATCCCACTGCTCATAGAGAAATTCGGAGTGACTTCCTTCAAGGTCTTCATGTTCTACGGGGGCCATGGACTCCATGGCAAGTCAGACGACCAGGCCTCGTTCTTGATGACACCCCCCGGCGAGCGTTACGACTACGCCCATTTCGAGTTCATCATGAGGGGCATACAGGCGGCGAGGGACCGGTCCCCCGAAATTGCTGACTATCTGTCTCTCAGCCTTCACTGCGAGACAGCGGAGATCATGACCGCCTATACCGAGATGGTGGAACAAGAAGGGGAACTCGATGGGTTGGCCGCCTACTCGGCGGCCCGGCCACCACACTCCGAAGGTCTGGCCATCACCATCGCTGCCTATCTCGCCCATGCGACAGGGCTCACAAATGTGAACCTCCTTCACCTTTCGTCGGCTGCCGCGATCGAGGCCGCGTTGCTCATGGCCGCCACCTACCCACATGTCGACTTCCGACGCGAGGTCACAATCGGGCATCTACTCACCGACTTCGAGAAGACGAGCGGCCTCTACGGCAAGGTGAATCCCCCTTTGCGCACGCCGCAGGATGTCGAGGCTCTGTGGGAGGCCGTCCTGGCCGGTGACGTTGATTGGGTCGTGTCGGACCATGCATGCTGCAAGCCGGAAACAAAGCTGGGCCCGGATCCTGACAACGTGTGGCAGGCCAAATCTGGCTTCGGCGGCACCGAGTTTCTCCTGGCCGGAGTCTTTTCAGAAGGGACGAAGCGGGGTCTCACTGCGAACAGAGTGGCCGAACTCGTGTCTTGGAACCCATCCCGACGGTTTGGTCTCCTCAACAAGGGCGACATCGCGCCCGGGTATGACGCAGACATCGCCCTGGTTGATCCTGACACGGTGTGGACAGTCAGGGCCGCAGAATCCGAGTCGGCCCAGGGCTACTCCCCGATGGAGGGAGTCCAGCTACGGGGCAAGGTCAAGCACACGTTCGTGAGAGGGTCGCATGTGCTGGACAACGGATCAGTTGTCGGCTCTCCAGTCGGCCAATATCTGGCTCGACCATATTCGGGTTGATCGAGTCAGGATCCGCGGCCAAGACGTCGGGAGAGCAGGCGCGTTGATTCGAGCAGCACAGGAGCAATCTCATCGATCTCATCCCGAAACCGCTCGACAGGACCGCAAACACTGATCACCGCCACGGGGTCGCGTTCGTGGCCAAAGACCGGTGCGGCGACCGAGCCGGCTCCCTCCTGGCGTTCGCCCAGGGAGGATGCATACCCGCGGGAACGAACCAGAGCGAGATCCTTCCGAAGCACCCCGGGGTCCGTGATGGTGAGAGATCCAAAGGGCTCCAGCGGTCTGCTCAGATAGTCATCCACAAATCCTTCCGGAAGATGGGCGAGGAATGCCTTGGAAGACGCACCAGCGTGGAGGGGGTAGGGATGGCCCAGTTGGACAGTCATCCTCACCTCTCGCGATGGCGTGATTTGGTCGACATACATGCGTAAATCGCCATGTCTCACCGACAGGGTGGCGGTCTCGTTAGTCCCGTCCGAGAGATCCCGCAGGAATGTCCTCGCCTGATCCCGCACGTCGATCTTCTGAAGAAATGTCAGACCCAGCGACAGTGAGGCCGGCCCGAGCGAGTACCTCCGGCTTTCCTCGTCCAGTTGGACGAAGCCTTTACCCCTCAGCGATGTGAGAATTCTGTGGACCACTGCCTTGGAAAGATCGAGCCTTTCCGCGAGCTCGGTGACCCCGGCGTTAGCGCCGTCCAGCTCGGTGAACGCGTTCAGAACGTCGGCGGCGCGCTCCACTGTCGAGATGGTCTGGCCTTGAGTTTTCTCAGTCACTCTTTCCCATTCGTCGGATGTTAGTTTCGGGCATCGGGCCCCTTGTGTTCGGCCGAGCTGATATCGGGACCATTCCCGTCGAGCATGCCCAGCCTCGTCGCCACCTCGAGGATGAGGCGCGCACTTCGCACGACGGCCTCGTCGATCATCCTCCCTTTTGCATCGACGAAAACGCCGGTCCCTTGCTGGGTCGCTTCAGCTAGTGACTGGATGAGATCAGCGGCCTCCTCGATCTCAATCCGCGTGGGCGTGAACGCTTTGTTTATGACCTCGACCTGCCTTGGATGTACGGCGGAACGCCCTCCGTATCCGAGTCGTCGCAGTTCCTCCGTCGATCTGACCAGGCCCTGTTCATCGTCGATGTCGACGTATGCAGGGCCTATCGGCTGCTCTATCCGTGCTGCTGTCGAAGCGACAACGAGATTCAGCCGGATCGAAGTCAGCTCGTGCCTGCCCGGCGAGGGATTCATTTTCAAATCTGCGATCAAGTCGGCTTCACCGAGTCCAAGCCGGTCGACTTCGGGGTGGGACGCGATTTCGGCTGCGGCCATGACCCCGAGCGCCGATTCGATGAGAGCGACCACACCAGTGTCGTCGCCCAATAACTGACTCTTTCGATCAACAGCAGCACGATTCTCGACCTTGGGGAGAGTGATTCCGGACAACCGCTCCAACCCTGCAAGCGCGGTGAGCTCCTCCTCGAGGAGACCTGGTTGATTGTTGACCCGCACCCAGATTTCCACTTCCGCCATGTTGCGATCGGGCTCTGAGAGAAAACCGATCACGTGTCGAAGGGCCACGGCCTTCTCGGCTGCCAGAACGGAGTCCTCCAGGTCAAGAATCACGCCATCTGCGCCCGACCGCAGCGCCT
>CAXMPS010000344.1:0-3286 GCA_964194995.1 uncultured Gammaproteobacteria bacterium
CCCAGGGCGTGCTCTCCCACCCGCCGTTGGATTCATGGGCGCTTGGGCCAAGAGAGGGATATAGGGGGCTTCCCCGATAGTCGGCTTCGCCGGGTGTCTCTAGCTTGGACGCATGACCCGTCGCCAGACCAGTTGGGACGAACCTACTCCGAGCGTGAGTGCCCGTATCGGCTTCGACGTCGTCCGGGCGCTGGTCCACGGCCTGTGCAGAATGTGGTTTGGTATCGAGATCATTGGTCGTGAGCGATTCCCGGCCAGCGGCGCGTTCATCGTGGCGCCGGTTCACCGCTCGTACATCGACACGTTGCTGATCATGACCATCACCCGCCGCAGGCTCCGATTCATGGGTGGAGAGTCGCTGTGGCACTACCGGGCGTTGGCGCGGATGCTCTCTGCTCTTGGAGGTATTCGCCTCGAGCGCGGCACACCCTTGCGGGCGACCCTTCGGGTTGCCGAGCGGGTCCTCGAGCGTGGTGAGCCCCTCGCCATCTTCCCCGAGGGCAGCCGCGGGGAGGGACCCAATGTCGAGAAGCTCTTTGACGGACCCGCATACCTGGCGTCCCGCCAGGGAGTTCCCATCATTCCGGTCGGGATCGGTGCCGCTCGAGCGATGCGTCACGGTGGCCGCATCGTGTGGCCGACCAAGGTCGTAGTCGTCATTGGCGAGCCCATCTGGCCCCGGCCCGGCCACAGCGATCAGGTAGACCTCGATGGGGGGGCGCGGCAAGAGCTGCGACGGGTTGTCTCCGACCTCAGCGACGTCCTCCAAGCGGATCTCCAGGACCTCTTCGACGATGCGCAGCGACGAGCCGGTACGCCGAGCGACCGCATGGAGCGGGCCAGTCGCTGAGCTCATTGCGGCCTTTGTATCTGGGTGCGAGCGTCCGATGCTCTGGGGACCGGCCCTCACGATGCGTTGCTCCAGGGCATCGAGTCAGGCATCGCCAGCGAGCCGTCGCGGAGACTGGCTGTGTGATCCCGGATCATCTCGCTGAAGATGATGATTCGGTGAGCTTCTTCGGTTCCGCCTCCCACCGCTCCCGTCACACCGTCCAGCAGCGTTGAAGAGAGCTGCGATTCATCCTGAAGCCCGTAGGACCCGCACACCAGCATCGCGTTGGTCGCGGCCTTCATCACAGCCTTCTGGGCGGTGATTTTGATGACTGACGCTTGCAGCCGCGCATCATCGCCGTCGAGGAACATGCGCATGGTGGTCTCACAGATGGAGCGAAGCAGCTCCACGTCCATCTTGATGTCCGTGATCCGTCCCTGGACGTATTGGAAGTGGCTCGCCTTTTGTCCGAAGACGGTCCGCGTTCCGGCGAAGGTCAACACCTGGTCGACCATCGAGTCGAGGACACCGGTCCCAACAAATCCTGCAACCAGCCTCTCCCCAATCAACGCTTCGGTCAGGCGCGTCCTGCCGTGCTCAGCCACCACGAGGTGATCAGCCGGCACACGCACGTCGTCGAAGCTCATCGAAGCGACCGGCGATGTTCGCGCTCCCGCCGGCTTGAGGGGATCAGAGCGAGTTACCCCGTCCCAGTCGAGGTCGATCAGCACAGCGGCTAGGTCGCCGGTGTCCTCCCGACGGACCCAAACCAACGCGAGCTGAGCATGCGGCGTGTTGGAGATGTGCCACTTGCCCCCATTGAGCATCCAGTCCGTGCCGGCACGAGTGATCGTCGAAGAAGGGTGAAACGCATCGGTTCCTCCACTCTTTTCGGTCACAGCAAAGGCGGTGACGTCCTCGGCGGACATCATCCGCTCGAGATACCTCGCCTTCAGATCAGGATGACCCAACCGATCCACCAGCGGCAGCGCCATTACCCCGTGGCATACCGGCCCGATGTTGAAACCCGGGTCCCGCGTTCCGTAGGCGAAGCCTTCGGAGGCCGCCGCAAACCATGCGATCCCTGGTCGAAAGCCGAGACCTTGACTGGTCATCGCCGAGAAGTAGCCCTCGGCCGCCAGCCCTTTCCAGATGGGCAAGGGGGCCCGGCGCTCCTGCGACGCGATGTACATCTCATCTCGATACCCGGCGCCGACATCTCGGAAGTGAGATCGGACCGCTCGTAGTTCCTCAGTCCACATAGTGCCTACAGGGTCCAGCCGCTGAGCTCTCTCAGGGTGTCCCGTGTCATGAACGGCACTCCTTCGATGAGGCTCCGGCCCTCTTCGGACTCAGCGAGTTGGTTCGTCTCTGGATTTGGGTGGACCTTGGGTAGCGCATATGTGCTCCGATATGGGCTAGGTGCGACACCAGGTGTTCAGCTAGGGCGCTTGACCGTCACCGATGAACGCCAGATCGAGCCACCGGTGAAGACAACCGGGATCGGCTGACCGTCCAACAGCAGCGAGACGTCCGTCACCTCGTTGTACGTGGTCTTGGGTGTGAAGTCGTCAGGGTTCGCACCCCGCTCACCATTAACGATGAGCTCCAGATAGCCACACGGAGTGTCAACGCCGACATATGCATGGTTCATCGACCACCGGTACTCGAAGTCGTAGAAGTTCTGGCTGAACTCGCAATCGTCGCCGATGCGTGTGCCCCAGTAGGTGATGTTGACTCTCGGATCAGCGGGCCCAACCCCGCCGCCGAAGTCCGATTGCGGGCTGTACCACGACGCATGGATGCCAACGACGAACATGTTGGCCTTGGGGTGGTTGAAGTCCGCGGCTGCGGCGTGCTGAATGAAGTGGTAGTTGTCATTCTTCGCTGCAGCCGGGACCGCCGTCGCTACCACTAGCAGCGAAGCTGCAATTGACAATGCCAGTACTCGACGCATGAGAGGCCTCCTTCACTCGCTACCTCCGAACTGCGTTGTGGCTCTCACACTGCAGCTATGGGATCTCAACGGCAATAGGGGATTACCCCTATCAGCGCGACGGCAAATGACCTTGCGACACCGGCCATATCCGGCAACACGGGCGGCATGCCCTCGGCATACCAGCTAGCGCATCTGTGCCGATATGCGCTACCTGGGGGCGTGGTGGCTAGTCACTCGCGACGCTGTTCGTTGTGTCTCTGCTGGCGCGATCGCCAGGCCGATGAATTTGTATCAGGGGGATTCGATGGGTCCGCGCACGGTGGGGTCCGTGGATCCATCGCAGGACTGGACCCCGGAGCGTTCCCGACCAGGGTGATCCACGTTCCGGGGTTCGGCGCGTCACAAGCGATGTAGCGCATATGTGCCGATATGGGCGGGTGGTGCTGGTTAAGTTCTTGGCCGGTTCAGTCGATGTTTTTGGTGGGGGTATGAATGGTTGGGTTGTCGCTGTCGGA
>CAXMPS010000345.1:0-4341 GCA_964194995.1 uncultured Gammaproteobacteria bacterium
ACCAATGATGCCGAAGTAGCTCTACGCACCCCTCACGGCAGGTTTGCCCCATGACCTCGTACTCAAAGACGTTCCTCGACGAGACCGTACAGATCCTGGGGAGGATTCCGCCAGAAGAGATCGACGCCGTTGTGCGGCTCATTCTGGAGACGCGTGAACAAGGCGGAAGAGTGTTCTTTTGTGGGTCGGGAGGCGGTGCAGGCCACTCGTCTCACGCCGCTTGTGATTTCCGGAAGCTCGGAAGAATCGAGGCGTACTCGGTCACAGACAACGTCAGCGAACTGACCGCCCGTGTCAATGACGATGGATGGGACGATTCCTACGCCGATTGGCTTCGCGCCTCGCGGCTCGGTCCAAAGGACTGCCTGTTCGTGTTTTCGGTTGGCGGGGGCGACGCCGAACTGAACATCAGCGTCAACCTCGTCAACGCCATGAGGCTGGCCCGCGACGTGGGTGCTTCAATCACCGGCATCGTCGGTAGGGAGGGCGGCGCTGTGAGAGAGTGGGCACAAGCCTGCATCCACATCCCCACGGTCGACCCGGCCACGGTGACTGCACAGACGGAGGGTTTGCAGGCAGTGTTTTGGCACTTGATCGTCACTCACCCTGAGCTCTCTCCTGAAACGCCCAAGTGGGAATCGAGCGTCTAGACCTTGCCGAGAGCACACACCAGCGATCGATGATGGCAGACCAACGCACCCCGCCGCGCCCCATCCGCACGCTCAGTGTGATCATGGCGGTCTACAACGAAGAGCCAACCATCAAGCAGGCCGTCGACGCCGTGCTCGTCGCCGACCTTCCAGACGCTATCGACCTTCAGCTCATCATCGTCGAAAGCAACTCCACCGACGAGACCCGGGCCATTGTCACCAGCTACGACGACCCTCGCATCACGCTGCTGCTTCAAGACAAACCGAGAGGAAAGGGCAACGCCGTCCGCGCCGGGCTCAGTCATGTCACCGGGCAGATCATCCTGCTCCAAGACGGTGATATGGAGTACTCGACAGAGGACTACCCGAAGTTGCTCGCTCCGATCATTGCCGACGACGCCGAATTCGTATTGGGGAGCCGGCACGCCAAGGGCAAACCAATGAGGGAATTCGCCGACGCCAAGCTGACCAGCCGCATCTTGAATATCGGGCACTGGATCTTTACTGGCCTCTTCAACGCGATCTACGGAACCCGGCTCCGCGATCCGTTCACGATGTACAAGGTGTTCAGGACCGAGTGCGCTACCGGACTGGACTGGGTGTCAAACCGGTTCGATTTCGATATCGAGCTTGTGGCCAAGCTCGTCCGCCGGGGCTACGCGCCACTCGAGGTTTCGATCACCTATCACTCTCGCGGCTATGACGAGGGAAAGAAGGTGCGGCTGATCCGGGATCCCTTGACCTGGATCGTTGCCCTGTTGCGATTTCGCTTCACAAAGCTGGAGCGAACACCACCGCCTAGCTCTACCGCCTGACTCATGCACGCCATCGTCACAGGAGGAGCCGGATTCATCGGCTCACACGTCACCGAGCGATTGCTTGTCGACGGGCATCGCGCCACCGTGATCGACAACTTCTCAACGGGTGACCCCAGGTTCCTGGAATCATCCAAAGGAAATGCAGATCTGGATGTCATCGACCTCGATCTGTACAAGGATCCGGACCGACTGCCAGAGATCATTGCCGGCGCGGAAGTCGTCTTTCATCTATCCGCAAACGCCGATGTCCGATTTGGCTGGGACGCCCCGTATCGAGACCTGCAGCAGAATGTCCTCGCCACCCACAATCTCCTCGAGGCAATGAGGCTGACCGAGGTGGGGCGCATGGTGTTCGCCTCCACTGGATCCGTCTACGGTGACGCCACCCAGATCCCGACTCGAGAAGACGCCCCCTTTCCGACTCAGACGTCGCTCTACGGTGCGTCAAAGCTCGGGGCCGAGGGCCTCATCCAGGCATACACCGAGGGTACCGGGATGGCCGCGACGATCTTCCGATTCGTATCCATACTCGGGCCCCGCTACACCCACGGCCACATCGTGGACTTCATGCACAAACTTCGCCAGGACCCGGACCGCCTGGAAATTCTCGGTGATGGCAACCAACGCAAGAGCTACCTCGATGTCACGGATTGTATCGAAGCACTCATGACGCGGGTCGAGGTCGGCCAGGGATGCGAGGTATTCAACCTCGGCACCGATTCGCATTGCACGGTCACCGAATCGGCCGGCTGGATATGCGAACGGCTGGGCGTTCAACCCATTCTCGAGTACACGGGCGGAAGCCGAGGATGGATCGGGGACAATCCGCACATCCATCTGGACACATCCAAGATCCGAGCGACCGGATGGCGGCCCCACTTCACCATTCGTGAAGGCGTGGAGAGGACCGTGGACTACCTCATCGATAATCCGTGGATTCTCGATTCACACGTGAGCAGCGCATGATGTCGAGTGCCGCCATCGCAGGCTGCGGATTGGTGGGGACGAAGAGGGCGCAGGCGCTCCAGGCGCTCGAGATCGATGTCGCCGCCGTCTACGACCCCGATCTCGGCAGAGCGGAGGAGCTTGCGCGCCTCCTCGACGACAAGGTGCTGGTGGCCGGATCGGCCGAAGAGGCCTTCTCACTCGAGAACGTTGACTTTGCGGTCGTTGCCACAACCCACGCTGCACTCGCACCCGTCGCCATCGCAGCCATAGAAGGCGGCTGCAATGTGCTGGTGGAGAAGCCGGGTGCGGTTTCACTGGACGAGCTGACCCAGCTGGCAGAGGCCGCCAAGACACATTCACGGACCGTGCGAGTGGGACTGAACCATCGGTTTCATCCTGCGATCACCAAGGCCAGAGAGCTGATCGACACCGGCGACCTGGGAGAGATCATGCACCTCCGGGCCCGCTATGGGCACGGAGGACGGCTGGGGTACGAGAAGGAGTGGCGAGCCAACAGAGACCTGTCCGGCGGCGGGGAGCTCATGGATCAGGGCATGCACCTCATTGACCTCACCAGGCTCTTTCTCGGCGATGTCGAGTTGGCGTTCAGCGAACTGCGAACGGACTACTGGAACATGGACGTTGAGGACAATGCCTTCCTCGCTCTCAGATCCACACCAGGAGCCTTCGCCTGGATCCATGCGTCCTGGACCGAGTGGAAGAATCTGTTCTCGTTCGAGATTGCTCTGGAACAGGCCAAGATTGAGATATTCGGGCTGGGCGGCTCCTATGGAACCGAGCGCCTGACCATCCACCGCATGCTTCCCGAGATGGGCCCTCCCCTCACGTCAGCGTGGGAGTGGCCTCGTGCCGACGAATCGTGGCTGACAGAACTCAAGGACGTGATGGACGATCTATCGGGCCGCCCGTCCAGAGGTGCCAACCTCGATGACTGCATCGCGGCGTTCAGAATCATCGAAAGAGCGTACGAGAAGTGATCATCACGAGGACTCCTTTGCGGATATCGCTCGGGGGTGGTGGAACCGACCTTCCTTCCTACTACCGCAACTCCGAGGGTGGGTTCTTGGTGGCAGGTGCCATCGACAAGTATGTCTACATCGCGGTCAACCGTTACTTCGGCAGCGACATCCTCCTCAAATACTCGAGCATCGAGCGCGTCACCAAACCGATCGATGTCGAGCACCCGCTTCTTCGCGAGGCACTGCTGGCCTCAGGGATCGAAGAGGGTGTAGAGATATCGTCCATGGCCGACATTCCGGCTGGAACCGGCCTCGGATCGTCTGGCGCCTTCACCGTCGGTGTGCTCCGAGCACTGCACGCCCACAACCATCAGATCATGCCGAACGAGGAGCTCGCCGAACTGGCGTGCGAGATCGAAATCGAGAGGCTCAACGCGCCCGTTGGACGTCAGGACCAGTACATCGCAGCCATCGGAGGAATCACCGCCCTCGAGTTCCTCCCCGACGACACGGTGAACGTGTTCCCGGTCGGCCTGGCTGAGGATGCGCGGGCCCGCCTCGAGGAGAACCTCGTACTGTTCTATACGGGTGTCAGCCGGTCGGCGGCGAGCGAACTGGCCAACCAAACCGGGCTGAACCAAGGCTCTGTGCCCACCGACCTGTCCAAAAACCTCGATGCGGTCAAAGCATTGGGACTGGACAGTTTCGAAGCCCTCGGCGCCGGAGATCTCACCGGCTTTGCCGAGCTTCTCACCAGGCAATGGAAACTCAAATTGCAACGGTCCCCGACCGAGTTGCACGATCAGATCGACGGCTGGATCGAGAAGGGCCTCACCGCCGGTGCCGGTGGCGGCAAACTGGTTGGAGCAGGCGGAGGGGGCTTCCTGCTCTTCTATGCCGAGAACAAGGCCGGCCTGAGAGCTGAGATGGTCGATCTCGGCCTGC
>CAXMPS010000346.1:0-1605 GCA_964194995.1 uncultured Gammaproteobacteria bacterium
CCTCGCCAGCGTCTGTGCCATGAGCGTCTTGCCCGAGCCGGTTGGCCCGACCAGCAGGATGTTGGACTTCTGCAGCTCGACCTCATCCTCGGTGGTCCTCTGACCGGCGCGAACCCGCTTGTAGTGGTTGTAAACCGCAACAGCGAGGATCTTCTTGGCGTGGTCCTGGCCGACGACGTACTGGTCGAGAAAGTCGTAGATCTCGTAGGGCTTTGGCAGCTCGGTGAACGAGATCTCCTCGCTTGCGGTCAGCTCCTCATCAATGATCTCATTGCAGAGATCGACGCACTCGTCACAGATATAGACCCCGGGCCCGGCGATGAGCTTCTTGACCTGCTTCTGCGACTTGCCGCAGAAGCTGCACTTGAGAAGCTCTGTTCCTTCGTATTTGGCCACGGGGTGACTCCCTACCCGGCGACGGCTTCCAATTGACGTCCTTGCAAAATGCTGTCGACTGCACCGTACTCGACTGCCTCCGGTGCGCTGAGCCAGAAGTCGCGATCGGTGTCCTCGCTGACCAACTCAATCGCCCTGCCGGTATGGAGAGCAAGAATCTCGTTGATCTCCTCCCGGGTCTTCAGGATCTCCTTGGCGTGGATCTCGATGTCGGTGGCCTGGCCGCCGACACCGGAGACGTGTGGCTGGTGGACCATGATCCGAGAATGGGGCAGGGCGTACCGCTTGCCATGTGCGCCACCGGCGAGCAGCACGGCAGCGGCAGAGGCGGCGAGACCCATGCAGTAGGTCGCGACGTCCGGCTTGATGAACTGCATCGTGTCGTACACCGCCATGAGGGCATAGGTCGAGCCCCCTGGGGAGTTGATGTACAGGGCGATGTCCTTGTCTGGATCCTCACCCTCGAGGTGCAGCAATTGGGCCATGATGATGTTGGCCACGCCGTCGTCGATCGGGGTGCCGAGGAACACGATCCGGTCTTTCAGCAGTCGGCTGTAGATGTCGAAGGCCCGCTCGCCTCGTGGGGTCTGTTCGATAACCGTTGGGACTAAGTAGCTCATGTCACTCCTCGCCGGCTCCGGCGAGAGCCTCCTCTCCTAGTTCATCATCGGAAGGCTGCGGCTCCATTCTTAGGTCTACCGCGTTGCCTTCCGAGTCCACGGGCTCGGCCGCCGAGGCGATCCGCTCCAGTGCTTTCGACCGGAGGATATCACCGGTCAGCGCTTCCTTTTGACCACTCGCAGTCAACGCCTCGTCGACCTCTTCGGCTGTGGTATCCGACTGGGCCGCCAGGGCTTCGAGTGCCGTCTGGTATTCGTCGTCTTCGACCTCGATCCCTTCGATGGAAATGATGCCCTCGATGAGGATCCGTGTCGAGAGGGCTGACACGGCCTGGGCGCGAATCGACTCGGTGAACTGCTCCTGGTCCTGGCCGATGATCCGGAGATACTCCTCGAGGCTGACGCCGTCCTGCTTGAGCCTCTCGAAAAGGTTCCGGATTCGCGCCTCGGCCTCTGCGTCGACGAGGGCCTGGGGCATGTCGATGTCGAGGTCGGCAATGAACTCCTCGATCGCCCGGCTCTCGAACATGGCGCGGGCGTTCTGCAACTTGGCGGCATGGATGTCATCTTCGATCTGGGCCCGAAGCTC
>CAXMPS010000347.1:0-2786 GCA_964194995.1 uncultured Gammaproteobacteria bacterium
TGCCCCACTATGTCGCAGGCATCTACTACCCGGCAGTTGTCGCTCTTGTTGATCGCGTAACGAGCCATCTGAGGGTTCCCCTCCCGACTGGTTCTCTCGTCGACGAGGCAGCAGAGCAACGCCGCCGCCTAGACGAGGCCAGCGAGGATCAACCCCAGGGGCAAGCAATCGTCAAACAACTCGAAGAGCTCGCCGACCGCGAGGGTGACGTATCAAGTGCAGAGCTTGCAGCAGAAATCGAACACTATCTCGAACAACAAAGCGACGACGGCGGCTTCCCCGACGACATCGCCTGAATCATGGCCGACTGTGCGCGTCCGGCGCCGTTCACCATGTCCGGTCGGCGCAGCGAATGTCACCGGGACAGTGGCTGCACCCGGACTTAGAGAGCCGCCCATATCGGCACATATGCGCTACCTGAGATCGGTAGGCGGACCGCCCGTCTTGTTGGTTGTGCGCTACCGAGTCGGCCTCGCCGAAGTCGATGAGCGGGTACCGTCCTGAGAACTTACTGGGGACGTGCCGCATGGTGCTCCGTTGGAATGCTGTGGGGGGCGCGACCATTGTCGTTGTTGTCCTGGTGCTCGCTGGATGTAGCACCGAGACGGTCCCAACGACGTCGACCGCGACGACTGTTGCGCAACCAGCGGCGTCTCAGCCTGCTGAAGCCGCTACGTCGAGCCTTCCGACAGGTCCACGACCGTTCCCCGACTCGGCGGTCCTCGAACCCGGCGAGTACGTCACGACGCGTCTTGAACCCAGGGTGCAATTTCGGATCGAGCAGAAACACCCGCTGACCTCGTTCCAGAACGCTGAGAACGCCGGTCTGGAGAACATCCACAATGCTTGCATTAACTGTGTCACTCAAGGGACCAAGCCGCATCGAGGGATAGCCGTTCACACTTGGTGGCTGCCATTCACTCCCGAAGAGATCATCGCAGAGCTTGACGAACTCGAAGCCGTCGATTTCGGATCAACGACCCAGATCGAAGTCGCTGGATTCCCGGCCACCCAATTCGAAGGCACGGCGCCGCAGGTGATCCCTCTCTGGGAGGACCGGTTCGATGACATCGGATCGTGGTGGCTGCATGCAGATCAGCGGGTACGTTTCATCATCGTGGAGACTCCGGCAGGATCGATGCTCATCACGATCTCCGCCCACATCGATGAGTTCGATGACTTCCTCCCGAGCGCCGAGGAGATCCTCGCCGGCATCTCCTTTCCCGACCTCGACTGAGGTCACAGTCAGGTAGCGCATATCGGCACATATGCGCTACCTGGCTGCGACCCCGAGCCGCCGGCCGCCGCGGGTTTGATCGGTGAGGGGGACAAGGACTCAGGTATCAGCCAACTGTGGCGCAGCTGTTTCGATCCATGCGGGATATGGAGTGGCTTTGCCTTTCAGGTCGAGCAGCCGACGTTCAAGGCCGCTCGTGTCAACTCCGGCCGCCTCCGCGATGTCCTCGCTTAATGCAAGCTCGCCGCCTTTGGCTGCTGATCCGAGCCGTGCTGTGGTGTTCGGTACATCACCGAGCACCGTGAAGTTGTGGGAGCCAGCCTCTCCAACAACCCCGGCGTACGCCACTCCTGTGTGAACGCCAACCCCGACCGGGAAGGATTCACCCAGATCCGCGGTGCTCCCAAGCGAGGAGGCGAGCTTGCGTCCCGCAGCGACCGCAGCAGCAGGGTGGTTTTCGCCAACAAAGCCCGGGAACCACATAGCCATGACTCCATCCCCCACTATGTGATCAATCACCCCGTCCTCACTGTCCACTGCGTCGAAGGCAAGTGAGAAGAAGCTGTCAAGCGCCGCCGAGAACACAGCCGGAGGCATCTGCTCGGCGAGAGTCGTCGATCCCCTCACGTCAGCGAACAACAACGAGACATCGACTTCTGTCCCACCCTTGACCTTCTCGATCCCCGCAACGCAGTAGCGACACATCTGCTGGTTCAGCTCCCAGCGACGGAATCCAGCCAGCCGAAACAACGGGGCATACGGACCCTCGAAAGGCGCCTGACACAACTTGCATCTCGGAGACGTGGGAACGCGCCGGAACATGCGACCCGCAGGCCCCAGTCCTTTGCCCTGACCAGTCAGAAGGCCATTCCAGTAACGCTCAGCCTCTACGCCGTGAAACATAGGACGCTGACCCTCATCAGCCATGCCACGAAGCTACACCATCGGCACACCTCTCCACCCGCCCATATCGGCACATATGCGCTGGCCGGTGAGGGACGGCTCGGCGGGATTCTCTACTCAGCTACTCGCATGGAGCCGCGTTCTCAGGCCTTCGGCGACGCGGTCGAGCTGTCGCTCGTAGAAACTCAAAGGCAGCAGCTTGGCGATCCTGAACACCGAGTTGAGGTGAGCTTCGGTCTCGAAGGTGACGACGGTTCCGTCCGATCCCTCCAGCAGTGTGAGCCGATCTTCAGCTTCACCCAGCGTGAATGGGCCGAAAGTTGTCCTCTCGTGGTAGGTAACCCGGTGCGGAACGTCAATGGCCTTCAGTGTGGCATGGAGCGAGGTGCTGGGCGGGAAGGGCCAACGGAGTTCACACCGAACTTCGGTTCCCACCTGCAGCGGCTCGCCAGAGAGGGTCGTCGAGGTTCTCACGTTGGGGTTCCACTCCTCCATGCGGCCGAAATCGGCAAGGATCGGAAAGATCGTTTCCGGTGAAGCGTCATAAAACGCGGTGGTGTGATAGCGGAGCATGGTCATTGATCAACCTACCCAGACCACAACCACACCGTGGAGTTGCCCACGAAAAGGCCCCGGCCACCGAAAA
>CAXMPS010000348.1:0-1135 GCA_964194995.1 uncultured Gammaproteobacteria bacterium
GGAGCCGGCCATGTAGAGGAGGTTCCACGCCGGGGGCATGACACCCTCGTAGACGAAACCCCGAAAGACGACTAGGTAGGAGTACAGCGGGTTCAGGTAGATGAGGATCAGAAATCGGTCGGGAACGATCGCAATCGGGTAAAACGACGGGGTGAGATAGGCGAGGAGCTGGATGAGGACGGCGGAGAAGTCGATCACATCGAAGAAACGCACCGCGGCGGATGCGATGAGGAGGCCAAGCCCGGCGGTGAACGCCAGCAAGGCAACGATCGGGATGGGGACGAGGACGACGGTCCACGGGATCCCGACCCCGGTGGCGACCTGGATGATGAGCAGGACGGACAGACTGATGACGAAGTTGGCGGCGCCGGCCGCCGCCGCGGCAAACGAGAAGACCTCGGCCGGCACGTAGACCTTGGAGAGAATCCCTGCGTTGTTCACGATCGCCGACCCCGAGGCAATCGTTGCTTGTGAGAAGTAGGTGATGAGGAGGATGCCTGAGAGGAGATAGACGATGTAGGGGACATCCGGGATGTTGAACCGGAAGAACTGGGCGAACACGATCCACAGGACGGCGGTCGTGAGCAACGGATTCAGGAAGGTCCACCACACCCCAAGCACGGATCGCTTGTACCGCAGTGTCAGGTCGCGCGCCACCAGCAGCCGCACCAGCCCACGGTGTTCCCAGATGTTGCGAAACTCGCTAACCAGGGGACGGCGCGCCTGGTCGGAATCGTAGAAGGTGGTGGTCATGGCAGTTTCCCTGCGGTGGATGGCTGTGCCATCGGTTGGAAAGAGCAGTCTAGGAGGCTGGCAGCCAAGGGCGCTGGGAACCTCCAGATTCGAAAACACACCCTGAGCCTTTACCGTGCAGCCGCATCCCCGATCCCGAGAGCCCGATGCCGATGACATCCCCAACCAACCGAGCGCTCTTCCTTGGCTGGTTGAGCGCCGTCCCTTTGCTCGTATGGTGGTTTGGCTGGTTTCCGGGATTCATGTCGAGCGACTCCATCGATCAGTTGGGTCAGGCGGACCGCTTCGAGTTCTTCAACTTTCACCCGATCTCCCACACCTTCTTACTGTGGGTGGTAACTCGAGTTTGGGACCATCCCGGCGCGATCACGATGATCCAGGT
>CAXMPS010000349.1:0-17229 GCA_964194995.1 uncultured Gammaproteobacteria bacterium
GGCTCCCCAAACGACCGACCAGTTCTCCCCGACTGCATAGACGGCAGGCCAATCGGCAATCCGAAAGATCGTTGCCAGCGCTATGCCTCCAATAATGCCCATGAGAATCGTCCCTATGAGGTTGTCGGCTCGGGCGATAAAGCCACCGACGAGCCCGCCTACGGCGCCTACTCCTCCGATGATTGCAAGCGCCTGCCAGATCTCAGCGTCAAGGAACATCAGAAGCAGACTAGTGGCCCGTCTTACAGATGATTGTGGTCTCTCTCCGGCCCTCGACGTCGCTCGCGGTGTCCTCCGCCTCGCCGCACCTACGGGTGCGCCTTCGTTGTGCGTCCTTGCGAGTCGGCCGCCGATGACTCGGGGACACCCTCACACCATCTGTGCGACAGACCACTAGCGGCGCGGGCCTTCCGTCTATGAGTCTTGGGGCCTGCTCTACGCGGAGATGACTCTCTCTTCGATCACGCTGGTGATCGGGAACTGAACTGATCTTCCTGCCAGACTGAACGGTTCGGTTAGTAGAAGGACGATCGTCGTTGGTCCCCGGCTCACCACATGACCCGTATAGGTATGGAACTCGTCTCGTTCCTCGGTGATGAAAGTAACGACCATCTCATGTACTCCGACTCTCCATATCGGCATTTGGTTGCCGAATCAGTAAGGCGGGGCTTCATACTTGCTCGCGCAAAGTGGATTTCGCGGTTTATTGGAGTGTTAACTCCAGCGATATAGGTTCGGAGAGTATGCGTCTGCTAGTAGTTGAAGATGAGCCAGATCTGGCCAATGCGCTCGCCCGCGGCCTGCGTCGCGACGGCCACGCCGTTGACATCGCGCTGACTTCGATTGACGCCGACATCAGGCTCCGCTCCGCGACATACGACCTTGTTTGCCTCGACTGGAACCTCCCCGACGGATCCGGGTTGACCCTCTGCCGCGACCTGGTCAGCGGAGACCTGCCGACGCTCGAAGGCGAACGACCGATGATTCTGATGCTCACGGCGCGTGACGATATAGATGATCGAGTCGAAGGCCTCGATTCGGGAGCAGACGACTACCTGGTCAAGCCGTTCGCCTTTGCTGAGCTGTCTGCCCGGGTTAGGGCACTGTTGAGGCGTGACGACGATGTCAGCCCGGTGATCGAGGTGGGGGAGCTGCGTCTCGATCCGGCCCGGTTCGAGGCCAGTCGGAATGGCGACGCCGTGGAGCTCACCGCGAAGGAATTCTCCCTTCTTCACTACTTCATGGCCCACGCCGGCGAGGTGTTGAGCCAGGAGCATCTTCTCGAACACGTATGGGATGAGATGGCAGACCCGCTCACGAATGTTGTGCGGGTCACGGTCAGCAACCTCCGTAAGCGGCTCGGCGAGCCTCAGCTCATTTCGACGGTGCCGGGCAGGGGATACCGGTTGGCGGACTGATGCCAAACTTCCAATCGATTCGTTTCAGACTCTCGATTCAATACTCGGCGGTGGTATTCGGACTGGGGGGCGCCCTCCTCGGGCTGGTCTATTTGGCGATCCGACGGATGTTGCGGAACCAAACCATGACGCAATACGTGGTCACCGGCGAGCCGGTCTATGTAGAGGGTGTGCTGGTTGGGCGTGTGCCTACGCTTCAGGAACAAGACCTCCGAACACTCGAGTCCTTGTTCAACGAGCATGTCCTCGACGAACTGGCTCGGTTCACGGTGTTTTCGCTTGTTGCGCTTTTCTTGCTGAGCCTTGGTGTGGGTTGGGTGATGTCCGGACGATTTCTCAAGCCCGTTGAAGAGATCACTGATGTGGCGAGCGACATCCAAGCCTCCGACTTGAGTCGTCGGATCAATCTCGAGGGACCGGATGATGAGATGACCAGGCTCGCCGCCACGTTCGACCGCATGCTGGAGCGACTGGATCAGGCTTTTTCGAGCCAGCGGCGCTTTCTCGCCGATACGAGTCACGATCTGAGGACTCCTCTGGCGGTTATCAGATCCAATGTCGAGGTGGTGGCATCTGAAGAGGACGCCACCGTGGAGGATTGGAGGGAGGTGGGCGACATCGTGACCCGGAATGCCAAGAAGATGTCAGAGATGATTCATGGCCTTCTTGCTGCGGCCAGACTCCAGACGGGCAAGGCCCAGGCAGTTACGTTCGATCTCAGTTCCATAGTCGATACCAAAGTCGCGGAGTATCAGAAAATGGCTGCGGTGAAGAGTGTCGAGGTAGAAGCGCAACGCACCTCTGCCATCGTGGAAGGGATTGAGGTCGCCCTGGACCGGGCACTCACGAACCTTCTCGACAACGCACTCGGGGTTTCGAAGCCAGGCGACACCATTCGAGTTGGCTGCGGTATCGATGGTGGTTGGGCCTGGCTAGCGGTTGAGGATGAGGGTCCGGGCCTGCCAGACGAGCCCGAGGGCGGCCGTGTGGGGCTTGGCCTTTCCATCGTCGAGCAAATCGCCGACGGCCACGGTGGCTCGCTCGACTCCCAGCCGGGTCCCGACGGCGTGGGCACGACCATGGTGGTGTGGCTGCCGACAACGGATGCCGGAGCTTCACACCCAATTGACTCGCCGTTTACGGATACTTGATCATCGATAGATACCGTTGACCTTGCCAGGAGGTCACAATGAATGACGTGGAGCAAACCCGAGAGTCGGACGACGCGCGTACGAAACGCGTTTGGCCGGCCATCCTGATGGTTTTAGTCCTAACGGTCCTCGCTCTGGGCGCATCGGGAGTCGGCATCACATATCTGTTCGTCGACAACCCGAGCCAGCCAGAGACAGCGGAGGTCACCCGTCCGGAAGCTGTCACCACTGCCATCGACGACGATGCGCCGGTCGATGTTGAAGTGCCTTCGTTCTTGGCCGGCGACGAGCCGATAGCGGACGCAGCCGAAGTCATCCTTCCGTCAGTCGTGCAGCTTCAGACGCCCGACGGTGGCGTCGGGTCGGGAGTGATCTATGACTCCAATGGATTGATTCTGACCGCCGCGCACGTTGTTGAAGGCAGCGACACCGTCACGGTCCGGTTCTCCGATGGCGAGGAAGTCGTCGGGACGGTGGTCGGAGGCGCGGCCGAGGCCGACGTTGGCGTGATCGAGGTCGATCGGACAGGTCTGCCCGTAGCCGCCTTGGCCCTTGACGAGTCACCAAGAGTGGGACAACTCGCGATCGCCGTCGGGAGTCCGTGGGGATTGCAGAGCACAGTCACGGCGGGCATTGTCTCGGCGGTCAATCAGGCCATTGACTGCAGGCTCGGCGGGTCGTGCCGATCGATGCTTCAGACCGACGCCGCGATCAACCCGGGCAACTCCGGCGGTGCCCTTGTTGACCGCTTTGGACGCGTCCTAGGGATCAACGTTTCGATTTTCACACTTTCCGGCGCCAACGATGGAGTCGGCTTCGCGGTTCCCATTGACATCGCGTACGACATCGCCGAGAGGCTCGTTTCCGGCGAAAGCCTCGCCAGCGCCTACCTCGGTGTGACCGGCTCGGACGTCGAGACCGGTCAGGCAGGTGCTCTGATCACCGAGGTGCAACCGGAAACGGGAGCAGATGAGGCCGGTATGCAGGTCGATGACCTTGTCATCTCGATCGGTGGAGTCAGAGTTCAGGGGATCGCGGACCTTGCCTCTCAAGTCCGCAGCCACCGGCCCGGAACGACGGTCGATGTGGTGGTCGTCCGCGACGGCGTCGAGATCGATCTCGAGGTGACCCTCGGCGAGCTCTCCTCGAGTTGAGATGCCGGTAAGCTGGCTGGGCCCGCCACTACCGGCGGGTGCTTTGGAGGCCAGCGAAGTCGGTTAGATCCCGGCGCTGTCCCGCAACTGTGAAGCCCTCTGACAACGAGTCAGCAGGGACGAGCCAGGTCGCCTGACTCCAGAGCCACGACGAAAGTCTCGGATGAAGACGTAAGCGTGGGCTCAGGGAAGCCACCGGACTCTTCATCCTCCAAACGGAGGATGTATCTATATGAGAAGGATTGCGCTCCTCTTTGCGCTTCTGCTTGTCGTCGCGGCATGCAGTCCTACGGATTCAATCGACACGACCACGTCATCAGCGGAGACTTCGACCACGGCGGTCGAAACCACAACGACAGCGGTTGAGACGACAACCACGGCGGAGGCGGCCGCGTTCCCGGTGACCGTTACCGATGCCCGTGGTGAAGTCACAGTTGTGACGATGCCCGAGTCGATCGTCTCGCTGACGTCGACCGGCACCGAAATGCTGTTCGCCGTTGGGGCCGGAGACCAGGTGGTGGCCGTGGATGAGTTCTCCACCTATCCCGAGGAGGCACCAACCTCCGATCTGTCCGGTTTCACTCCGAACGTCGAGGCGATCCTCAGCTACGACCCCGATCTCGTGATCATCTCCTTCGATCCGGGCGATCTTCAGGCCAGTCTTGACGCAGTCGACGTTCCCAGCCTGCTGCTGCCCACTGCGGCCAGCCTCGATGACTCCTACTCGCAGTTGAACACGATCGGGACAGCGACCGGTCACGCCGACCAAGCGTCCGACGTCGTGGCACAGATGCAGGGCGATCTCGACGACATAGTCGTCGGCACAGATGTTCCGGAAGGCATCAGCTTCTATCACGAAGTCGATGCAACCCTTTACTCGACGTCCTCTTCCAGTTTCCTAGGGCAGATCTACGGTCTGTTGGGCTTGGAGAACATCGCGGACGGGGCCGACGATCCCGGCGGCTTTGGTTTCCCCCAACTCGCATCGGAGTATGTGGTGAGTGAGGACCCTGACCTGATCTTCCTTGGCGACATCGATTTCGGAGTCACTCCGGAGAGTGTGGGAGCCCGTCCGGGTTGGGATGGGATGACAGCAGTTCAGAACGAGGCGATCGTCGGACTCGATTCCTACCTTGCCTCCAATTGGGGTCCCAGGGTCGTTGAGCTTTTGGCGGTCATCGCCGATGCAGTAGTGGAGCACTCACCGGCCTCTTGAGACTGGAGACGCCTACTCAGGCCGTCGCCCCGCGCCGGGTTGGGGCGGGCAGTTGGGTGGTGGCTGTCCTCGTTCTTGCCGTCATCGGCGTCGCAAGTCTGCTGATCGGCTCGGTGGAGCTGCCCGTCGCGGGTGTTCTCGGCGCGCTAGTTGACAAGCTCCCGCTATTCAGTGTTGATCACGATCTTACCGACACGGAGCTGCGGATTCTCTATGACATACGGTTTCCCCGTGTGGTGATGGGCGCGCTGGTGGGCGCGGTTCTTGCTGTGGCGGGCGCCGGCTACCAGGGCGTGTTTCGGAATCCGCTGGCTGATCCTTATCTGCTTGGTGTTGCGGCCGGCGCCGGGTTGGGCGCGACTCTGGTAATCGGGTTGGGTGCGGCAACCGCACTGATCGCTCCGGTAGCGTTTGTCGGCGGCCTCGCCGCGGTGGCAGTCACATACGCCTTGAGTCGCACCGTGGGTGGGAGGACCACCACCTCCTTGATTCTGGCCGGCGTCGCTGTGGCGGCTTTTGCCACTGCGTTTCAGACATTTCTCCTTCAGCGAAACTACGACACACTGCGTCAGGTCTACGCATGGATCCTGGGGCGCCTCGGCACTGTGGGTTGGGGAGATGTGCTCACACTGCTCCCCTACGCTGTGGTCGCCAGCGGTGTCTTGCTGGTGCTGCGGCGCTTCCTCGATGTGTTGGCTCTCGGCGATGAAGAATCAGCCGCTTTGGGCGTCAATGTGCCCAGGGTCCGCCGGCTGGTGGTTCTGGCTGCCACGCTCGCGACAGCCGCGGCGGTCTCTGTCAGCGGACTGATCGGATTCGTGGGGATCATCGTTCCCCACACGGTGCGTCTCCTCACCGGCTGGAGCTATCGGGTGATTATTCCGCTATCGCTCGTTTACGGGGCGGCGTTCTTGATGCTTGCCGATCTCATTGCTCGGACCGTGGTAGCGCCGGCCGAGCTTCCCATAGGTGTGGTCACTGCGTTCCTCGGAGCCCCGTTCTTTCTGCTGGTCCTTCGCACGATGAAGGGCAGCTCGTGATCTCGTGGAGATCTATCGAGGTGTCTTTCGACGGCGTGCGGGTTTTGGGCCCTCTTGATCTTGCAGTGTCCAGTGGGCAGTGGCTCGGGCTGATCGGCCCGAACGGCGCCGGGAAGTCCACGTTGTTGAAGACAGCCCTCGGGATGGCGCCCCATCGGGGAACAGTCGATGTGGGTGGCCGCAACAGTCGCGCCGGGCTCGACATCGCCTGGATGCCCCAACGCCCCCTCCTCCCCGCCCAGATGAGCGTGGCCAACTATGTGCTGCTGGGGCGAACCCCTCACATCGGCTACATCGGGTCCGAATCGCGGCATGACCTGAGATCGACGGAGTTGGCTCTCCATCGGCTTGGTCTCGAGAAAATCGCGGGACGCGAGCTATCGACCCTGTCGGGCGGCGAGGCGCAGCGAGCGGTCCTGGCACGGGCGCTGGCGCAGGAGGCACCCATCCTGCTCCTTGATGAACCGACTTCGAGCCTTGACATAGGGCACGGTTTGGACGTTCTGGAAATGATCGACTCCCTGCGAAAAGCAGACGGTCTGACAGTGGTCACTGCAATTCACGACCTGACCCTGGCCGGGCAGTTTGTCGACAGGCTCGTGCTCCTGGACAAGGGGAGAGTCGTTGCCGATGGACTTCCATCCGAGGTGCTTACCGAGGACGGTCTGAGGCCGAGTTACGGTGTCGGCATCCGGGTCGTAGACATTGGAGACGGACCTACCGTGATCCCTGCCAGGAATCGAGATGACTGATTCGACGACACCACCCGTAGAGCCGCCACGGAGGGCTACAGAGCGGGAACCGTCGCTGGTCTTGGTCAACACCGGTGATGGCAAGGGGAAGTCGACCGCCGCTTTCGGCACCGCGATGAGAGCAGTTGCGCGGGGCTGGAAGGTGGGTGTCGTCCAGTTTCTCAAATCGGGGGATTGGAGCGTAGGGGAGGAGAAGGTCGGCAGGGAGTTGGGGATCGACTGGTGGGCGCTCGGCGACGGATTCAGTTGGGATTCCAAAGACATGGATGAGACCGAAGCCACGGCGCGTGAGGCCTGGCGGTCGGCTCGGGAGAAGATCGTGTCGGGGGAGTACGAGTTGCTGATCCTCGACGAGATCACCTATCCGATCAACTGGGGTTGGATCGCTATCGACGATGTCCTCTCTGCCATCCAGAATCGGCCGGACACCGTCAGTCTGATCTTGACCGGCCGAGACGCCCCAGACTTGCTGATCGAGATCGCCGATACGGTCACGGAGATGAAGAAGATCAAGCACGCCTTTGATCGAGGCGTGATGGCGAGGCGCGGAATCGACTACTGAGCAAGGTTGCGTCTGCTCTCGAAGCCAGCCATCAGTAGTGCGCCGAACAGCGTTAAGAAACGTTCATAAACCTTTTGACATCTACTCGCGCACGAGCGTATGTTCGAGGGACGGACGCTCATGCGTCGGGATATTGGCCAGATACGAGGTCCACGCCCACAACGCGTCGGTCAGGTAGGCGACCAGCGCGTCAAGTTCGTCTGGAGTGTGTTCAGTCGACGGCCCGGCGGTATTGACGAACTGCCCAGGGTACGAACACGATCAGAATGGCCGCGGTCCACGCCAGCGATTGAAGAATCAACGTTCCGGTGTCAAGCCCAAGGGAGGCGGCGACATCCTCAGGGAGCATCAGTGAGCGCGCGGTATTGGTCAGAATCGTGATTGGCTGGACCTCCGCAAAGGTCTGAAGCCACTCCGGCATTGATTCCACCGGCACAAACACCGAAGAGGCAAACACCAATGGGAAAATGGGGAGGAATCCGGCGGTCTGGGCAGCTTCCGGGCTCTTCACTGTGAGCCCGATCGTGGCCATCACCCAGGACATCGAATAGCCGAATAAGAGAACGATGACGACTCCGAGCACCATGGCGGGGAATCCCTGCTCGAACCTCCACCCGAGAAGGAAGCCCACCAACAGCATGAGAGTATTGACAAAGATGTTTCTCACCAGGTCCGCGATCGTTCGCCCGGCCAGGACGGCGGATCGGGCCATGGGCAGTGACCGAAATCGATCGATGATCCCCGCCGCCAGATCCTCCGTTAGGCCCAACGATGTCTGCGTCGACCCGAACACTGCGGTCTGTACCAGGATTCCCGGGATCAGGAAGTTGATGTAATCCTCGGGTCCGGCGGGCGTGCCCGAGGTGATGGCGCCTCCGAACACGAAGTTGAACAGCAGCAAGAACATCACAGGTTGGACCGTTGCGAAGAACACCAACTGAGGCAGCCGGATATTGCGGAGCATGTTCCGTTTGGTGATGACGCCGATGTGGTTGATGGTCTCTCGAACACCCACCCTCTTCTGAAGTCTTTCGGCCGTTGCCGTCATGACTGCCCTCCTCCCCGTGGGACCGGCGACGGCGCCCTCTCCTCTTCGGCCTTGTGCCCGGTCAGGGTCAGGAACACGTCGTCGAGCGTGGGCTTGCGGAGGGCGATATCCCTGGGGGTCACCGACACCGCATCGAGTTCGCGGACGACTTCTGTCAGCGTGTGTGCGGCATTCGGTGCTGGGATCGTCAGCGAATTTCCCTCTTGCTTCGGCTCCTCGGTCGCGACGCGGGTCATTGCGGCAAGGGCCGAGTCGCGGTCATCGTCGGTCACGTGGATCTCGACGACGTCCCCGCCCATCTGGTTCTTCAGCTCGTCTGACGTTCCTTCCGCGATCAGTTTGCCGCGGTCGATGACTCCAATCCGGTCGGCCAGGCGATCGGCCTCTTCGAGGTATTGCGTCGTGAGGAGAAGGGTGGTGCCTGTGTCGACCAACTCCTCGATGAGATCCCACAGATTGAGACGGCTCCCCGGGTCCACCCCTGTGGTTGGCTCGTCGAGAAAGAGAACCTCAGGGCGACCCACCATTGACGCAGCCAGATCGAGGCGCCTTCTCATGCCTCCCGAGTAAGTGCGCACCTGTCGGTCCTTGGCGTCGGTGAGCTCGATGCGCTCCAAAACCTCATCGGTCCTGGCCCGTGCGTCGGACGGGCTCAGGTTGTAGAGCCTCCCCACCATCTCGATGTTTTCCTGGCCGGTCAGGTACTCGTCGACGGCGGCGTTCTGGCCCGCGAGGCCGATCCTCTGCCGCACCGCGACGGCATCACCAATCACGTCTATCCCAGCCACGCGGGCTGTGCCTGAGTCGGGCTTGAGCAAGGTGGTCAGAACACGGATCAGTGTTGTTTTTCCGGCGCCGTTCGGACCGAGGAAGCCGTACACAATGCCCGGTTCAAAGCGAACAGTGACACCGTCAAGCGCCCGCACATCCTTGAAGGTCTTGACGATATCGACGGCTTCTACTGCATACATTTCCGGTCTTCCTGGCGCGGCCGATGGATGCTAACCGGTGGGTAGCGGGGCTAATTCCGCCTTTGCGCCGCCAGTTCAAAGAGGTGGCGGGCTCCTTCGCCCAGGGCCTCGAATCTGTCGTCCTGCGTCTGCCCGCGGCGCCATCGGATGTATATCTGCTGGAGGATCACCGCCAGCTTCCACGATCCGAAAACAAGGTACCAGTCGACTGATTCGGAGTCTCGGCCCGACCTTTCGATGTATCGGGCGACTGCATCTGACCTCTCGAGCCATCCAGGGCTGGTCGTGGGCATCATCCCGAGACCTTCCGGCGCCTCGCCGGAGTCGAACCACGATCCCATCAGCGTTCCCAGGTCCGCCAGAGGATCGCCTCTTGTCGCCATGTCCCAGTCATAGACCGCAACACAGATGCCCGGGTCATCGACCGCGACTGCCATGTTGTCGAGGCGCCAATCATTATGTAGGAGTGTCGTCTGGATCGACTCGGGCAAGTTGTCGGAGAGCCACTGGCCCACCTCGTCTGCAATCCGGTTGTCCTCGTGCCGAGCCTTTCGCCACCGCCTCCGCCACCCGTCCACCTGTCGTTCAAGGAAGCCGCTCGGATGGCCCAGGTCACCGAGACCGCATTCAGCCGGGTCGACTGCATGGAATTCGGCCAGGGTGTCGATTACGACCTGAGACAGCTTTCGATTTGCTTCGATGTCCGCTCCGCCGCCGAAGACGTCGGGCACCGCACCTCGGACCACCACTCCGACTCGCCGCTCCATCAAGAAGAATGGAGACCCGATAATCGAGACGTCGGAGGAGTAGACCAGCGCTCGAGGCGCCTTCTCGAACGACTGCCATAACTTGGAAAGGACGCCGAACTCACGTCCCATGTCATGGGCGCTTGTCGCTATCGGTCCCAGCGGCGGCCGACGTAGCACTAGCTCCGACTTATCGGGGAAGGTCAGAAGATAGGTCAGGTTGGCTTTGCCCCCTGCGAATTGTTGAACATCAGGCGATCCGACCGGGATGTCGGGCTGTCTCGACATCCAGTCGGTGAGACCGGCGACGTCGAAGGCTTCATCGGCTCGTACCTCGATCAGTTCGTCCACGAGACGAGAGTATTCGGTGCTTCAAGGCGGAGCGTCGTACGAGGTCTACCCTCCCATCGGGAGGGTCACAGAAAGCAGACGATGCCGACACCTTTCGAAATAGCCGACTCGTTCACTGAGACCTGGGCCGATCTGAGTCCCATGAGCGCAACCTTTGCCGGTGTAGCGGGTCGGGATCACCTCTTGGGCGATCTATCTCCAGACGGTCACGCGGCCAGGATCGACGCGCTGACGGCAACGCGTTTGCTGCTCAACGAACATCTCGAAAACCCAGATTCCGTCCAGCGGAACTCGGCCAAGATCATCAGCGCCTGGATCGATGAACGGATCCAGTCCCACGACGACGGGAAATGGAAACGGGATCTCAACCATGTCGCCAGCCCGTTCCAGCAACTGAAGATGGTCTTTGACCTCATGCCAACCGACGGGGCAGAGGCTTGGGACAACATTTCGGCTCGACTCCGTGGTTTCGCGGAAGCCCTCGACGGCTATGAGGCCTGTCTCCAGGTCGGCATTGATGAGGGCTCAACCGCCGCCCAACGTCAGGTACTGAGTTTGATCGATCAGGTTCAAGCCGTCGCCTCCAATGACTCCACCTTTCTGGGATATCCGGCCAAGGCTGCAGCATCGGGAGGGGACGCCGACGGTGTGGCTGCTGCGGTCGATGCGGCAAGGTCATCATGGTTGAAGTTCGGCGACTGGCTCGAGTCGACCTACCTCCCGGCAGCGAGAGTCACCGACGCGGTAGGTGAGGAGCGCTACATCCTGGGCGCCGATGAGTTCCTCGGGATGGAGATCGATCCGCACGAGACCTACGCATGGGGTTGGGATGAGGTCCATTGGCTTAGGTCAGAGATTGAGAAGACGGCAGCCTTGATTGAGCCGGACCGCTCCGTATCAGAGGTAATCCAGCTTCTCGACACCGATCCGGCTCGCTCGGCACGCGACCATGAGGCCTTTGCCTCGTTCGTAAAACAGATCCAGTTGACGGCAGTCGATCAGCTATCCGGGGAGCACTTCGACGTGCCCGACCAGCTACGGGAAGTCGACGTGAATATTGCCCCGCCGGGCGGGGCCCTCGGGGCCTGGTACAACGCTCCGTCGGAAGACTTCAGCCGCCCGGGAAGCATTTGGTACGCACCAGGGGAGAGGGTCCGACTTCCTTACTGGCAAGAGGTCGCCACCGCATATCACGAAGGCTTTCCGGGTCATCACCTCCAGGTCGGCATCGCCATGTTGTCGAAAGAGCAGATCTCTCGGTTCCATCGACTCTTCGTCTGGTACTCGGGGGCGGGCGAGGGCTGGGCCCTATATGCCGAGAGACTCATGGACGAGCTGGGCTACTTCGAGAAACCCGAGTACCGGCTTGGCCTTCTAGCCAGCCAGCTGTTCCGGTCGACCCGGGTGGTGGTCGACATTGGAACTCAGCTCGAATTGACGATTCCGGACCACGCCCCGCTCTATGTCGGAGAAACCTGGAACTACGACATAGCAGTCGACTACATGGACGAGATAGCCCTACAGCCTCGGGATATTGCGGAGTCGGAGGTGAAGCGTTATCTCGGGTGGTGGGGTCAGGCCATTTCCTACAAGGTGGGAGAGCGCGAGATACTCGATATGCGAGACAAGGTGATGGCCCGGGACGGGTCGGCGTTTGATCGGAAGGATTTTCATCGCCAGATGTTGGAAGCAGGGGCCATCAGGCTCGATCACCTACGAGAGGCGTTGCTCTGAATAAGAAAGTATTCGACCTGACCGCCAGCGAGAGTCGTGATCGCTATAAGTTGCTGACCGGTCTGGTGGTCCCTAGGCCAATTGGCTGGATCGGAACCACGCGGGACGACGGGACCTACAACCTGGCCCCGTTCTCATTCTTCAACGTCGTTTCGTCCAGCCCACCCACCGTCTTGTTTTCTGGCGGCCGCCATCCCGACCGTCCCAAGGACTCCGTGGAGTTCGCCGAGAGGACAGGCGTTTTCACGGTGAATATCGTGTCAGGCGAGTTGGCGGAGGCCATGTCGGTGACATCGGGAAGTTTCGGCCCTGATGACGACGAATTCGCCATTGCCGGGTTGACGCCGACGATAGGAACCAAGGTCGACGCCCCTTTGGTGGCCGAGGCGCCTGCAAATCTCGAGTGTCAGGTGATGGAGATCATGGACTTTGGCAGCGACGGTGCTATCCGCATGGTGATCGGCGAGGTGCTGGCCATCCACGTCAGGGAGGACGCTCTCGACGGAACGCGTATCAAATCTGACGTGATTGACGCCATCGGCCGTATGGCCGGCAACTCATACATCTTCTCGAGGGACCGGTTTGAGATTCAGAGGCCGAGTTAGTCGCGCCCTTCCCCTATTTGCAGCCGTTGGTAAGCAGGCTCGGGTATGGGTTGACCGAAATATCGTTCCAGTACATCCCGAAATGGAGGTGAGGCCGGGTTCCGACCGCGTTCCCGCTGGTGCCCAAATAGCCGAGAATGTCGCCGGCTTGGACGTTGCGGCTGTTTCCCTCCACCGAGTCCATATGGCTCCCGATGTATAGGACGCCGTCCGCGCCTGAGAGGTTGAATTGGTTGCCACCGACGCTGCCAACCTTGAATAGGACACTTCCCGACACTGGCGCCCGAACCGGGGTGAGAAAGTCCCCGAAGATGTCGTTGCCTTCGTGGTAGCGGCTGCCACGCGGGAATCCCCAGTCGTTGAAGAATTTTCCACCCCCGACCGGGCAAACCCACTGATTTCCGCCCGGAATATCGAGGATCTGCCCGCTTCGTATCAGATTCACATCGGAAATCTGGTTCGCACTGGCGAGCTTCGTGACCGACGTGCCGAATCGAGCGGCGATATCCACGAGCCGATCACCCTTCTTCACCGTGTATGACGAGCTTCCCTCGGTTCCGCTGGCTACATACCCGGGTCCATCCAGAAACAATCGGGTCCCCGAATAGATCGTCCCGCCCACTATTCCGTTGGCCGTGATGATCCCCTCGGCCGACACTCCCTGGTACTGCCCGGCGATGGACACCACCGTTTCACCCTTCTTGACGATGTGGTAGGCACCAGAGCGCGAGGTGCCACTGGCCGGGGCCTCGCCTCCGCCGGATTGGCTGGTTGCGACTGCGGGCCCAATGACAAGCTCCTGACCCGGAAGGATCAGGTCCGGGTTGGCGAGAGAATTGACTTTGGCGATGGTGGTCGCGCTGACGCCGTACTTGACCGCGATCTTGTTGAGCGTCTCTCCGGAGGACACGATATGGATCAGGGCCGGTTGGCCTCCCTCACCTGGGATAACGAGCACTTGCCCAGGATGGATCAGGTTGGCGTTTGAGATGTTGTTGGCCTTGACCAGGTCAGTCAGCGAAACACCTTGGTCACGGGCTATTTGGCCAAGGGTGTCACCCTTTTCGACCGTGTAGTCGACGGAGGATGCGACGACTAGAAGAGTAAGTGTCAGTCCAACCACGAGGGCTCGGACGCGACGGAACTTGGGCATGTGAAGGCACTACTCCTTCGGCCCCTGAACCGCTCCGCCCGCAGGAGCCTACCCAGCGATTCCCGATTTTCCAGCCACGATCCGCAGCTGGCCACAGGCGGCGTCAATCTCGCGACCTCTGGTGTTGCGGATCGTGACATTGACTCCGTGGTTGGCGAGGAGGCGGGCAAACCCCTCGATCCGGCGTTCTGGCGAGGCGGCCTCCTCGCTGAGTGGTGTCGGGTTGAGCGCGATCAGATTGACATGTGCCCTAAGCCGGTTGGCGATGGCCGCCAGCTTGATAGCCTGGTCGTCGGTGTCGTTGACCCCGTCCATCATCGTCCATTCGATGGATAGTCGCCTCCCCTTTTTCTCGAAGTACTCCGATGCGGCTGCCTCGAGCATCTCCAACGGGTAGCGTTTGTTGATCGGCACCAGCGATGTTCGGAGCTCGTCGTCGGCAGCGTGAAGGCTGATCGCGAGATAGACCGGCCACGGTTCCTCAGCGAGACGCTTGATTCCAGGGACGATTCCCACCGTTGAGACAGTGATGGCTCGGGCCGACAACCCCATCACCTCGACCATGCGCCGGATCGCCTCTCTAACGCGGTTGTAGTTCGCCAGTGGTTCGCCCATTCCCATGAAAACGACGTTGGTGAGATGGTCGGGGACTCCCGGCATTCCTATCTGGCGCAGAAACGCCTGGGCATAAGCGACCTGGGCAAATATCTCACCCGGCTCGAGGTGTCGTTCAAATCCGAACTGACCAGTTGCACAAAACGTGCATCCCAAAGCACAGCCCGCCTGACTCGAGATACACAGCGTGGCACGACGGGGATATCCCATCAGAACTGATTCGATGGCCGCTCCGTCTGGAGCCCTAAACAGCCACTTGCGGGTGGTGCCCGAGTCGGCTGACTGCTCTATCTCCACGGTGAATGGCCAAAGTGTGTTCGAGAACCGACTCCGAACTTCTTCGGGAAGGTTGGTCATGTCCTCGGGCTGAAGAACTGGAGTCCGGTACAGCCAATCCCTCAGTTGATCAGCGCGAAATCGAGGTTCGCCTTCAAGCAGGTCCCCGAGATCCTCCGGGGCGTGGAGATAGGGCACTCAGCTGAGTCTTACTTAGGCTGCCTAGGCATCGTTTGAGCGCGCTCGATCCACGCCCGGGCGCGAGCGGTGCTGACTCCGGCAGCCTCGGCAACTGTGTCGGGTGAGGCGTCTGCGAGGTCTGCGAGATCGGTGAGGCCGGAGCTCTCGAGACGGGTGGCGAACACCGGTCCGATGCCGTCGACCGTGTCGATACCCTGCACTGGCTCCTTCGGTGTGACCGGGCGGAATGCCGGTGCGACAGGTTCTCTGGAGACGGCTACCGAAATGAATCGGTCACGCACCGCCCAAAGCACAGCTACGGCGCCACTCAGGATGCCGACGATCTTGGCCACTTTCTTCATTAGGTTGCCAGGCTACAACTTCTCGCGGGCATCTACGCTTGCCGGATGAAGGTTGACTACTGGTACTCCCAACCGCCTGACAACGCTGCCGATGCAGCCCGGCTGGCGGTGGAACAGGGTTTCGACGGCTTTTTCACGGCAGAGACTCAGTCCGACCCCTTCCTCCCTCTCGCTTTGGCGGCGGTCGCGGCGCCTGAACTCGAGCTGGGCACTGGTATAACTGTTGCGTTCCCCAGGTCTCCCATGGTTACTGCGATGACCTCCTGGGATCTGGCACGAATGTCTAATGGAAATTTCATGCTTGGGCTCGGTACCCAGGTGCGCGCTCATATCGTTAGAAGGTTTTCCACGACCTGGGATAGCCCAGGACCCCGACTCCGCGATTACATCCTCGCCTTGAGGGCAATCTGGGACACCTGGCAGAACGCAACACCGCTCAAGTACGACGGCGAGTTCTATCAGTTTTCCCTGATGACTCCTTTCTTCAATCCTGGCCCAATCAAACACCCCGACATACCCGTCTACATCGCGGGGGTCGGTCCGTACCTGAGTCGGCTTGCAGGCCAGATCTGTGATGGGTTCCATGTCCATCCTTTCCACACCATCAGATATCTGGACGATGTGGTGTTTCCCAATATTTCCGAAGGGGCAGAGGCAGAAGGACGCTCGCTCGACGACGTCGCCACGGTGTCGGCTGTTTTCGTCATGACAGGAGAAACGCCGTCCGAGATCGAGCAGGCGATGGAGCCGGTTCGCCAACAGATTTCGTTTTACGGTTCGACCCCTTCTTATGCCCCAATCTTTGAGGCCAACGATTGGGACTTCAACGGCGAGTTGAGAGCCATGGCCAAGAGGGGCCAGTGGGACAAGATGGCGGCCGTGGTTCCCGATGAGGCGGTCCATGCGGTGGGGGTGGCCGCTCCAATCGACAGGCTCGGCGAGGCCCTCAAGGATCGATACCAGGGTCGACTCCAGCGGATCGGCTTTTACTCGGTCGGTTCTGTCCTCGAGACGGACCCCGGCGCTCGGTCAGAAGTGATCAAGCAGATCCGCGGTTAGGAGTCTGCTGATTAATGCCGTTGCTCAGATCGGCGGCCGGGCGTGCCAGTCGCAAGGACGAGGTTTCGCCACTCCTGGTGCGGAATGGTGAAGCAGAGGACACCGCGAGTGGTGATGACTGGTCGTCGAGATGGGTGACATGCATTGCTCAACGGGCTCCTAGCGCCGCCGTTAAGCAGTCTTTAGATCCGGCAACATCCGGTTGAGGGCGTCGAGGACTGCCCGAACCACAGCACGGGATTCGTCCTCCTCGACATAGGCACACCCGATCAGCATGCGCTCGGTGGCCTCGGTAACCAGAACGACCTGAGCGATGGCGACCTGGCGACTCCCAAGAATGGGCACGTCCATCGAGCTGACGGCCAAAGCCGCGTCGCGATGGATCGCCTGGCGAACCGCCTCCAAAGTCGCCTCCGCGATCTGACGTGCCCTCATTGCTGAAGCAGCTGCACCAGTGGCTGTGCCGCTGAAGACCTCGCCGCTCCACCTGAGGCTCACCGTCACTTCGGCTCGCGACCCGTCGAGGGTTTCGGCTACATCAACCAGGGCGGGACGGAAACCCCCGTCGAGGTCGGCATCGGCCAACTGGACGATCGACACCACTCTTCGGTCGATCTCGGCGCCAAAAAGTGCCTGACTCAACGACTGGACATCGCGGACCAACTGCTTGGGTGCTTTGTTGCGCCGGGCCAATACGTGGATCTCTTCGATCCGGCCGTTCTCCGCCACCACTCGAGCAGCCTCGACGCCTTCGATGCGTCCGATTTTCTCCTGGAGTGCCACCGTGTCCATCTCATCGACAAGCGTAACTCTGCAGACACCGTCGGCCCGGGACC
>CAXMPS010000350.1:0-2741 GCA_964194995.1 uncultured Gammaproteobacteria bacterium
CTATAGGCGCAGTCTGGCGAATCGACGCCCAGAGAGCCCCAGACTCTCCCGCTCACCAACACCGATCATCCCACCCATATCCGGCATTCTGATCGCGCTCCGATGGTGTTTCGCCGAATCCACGTAGCGCATAACCGGCAATATGGGCGGTCGGCGACGTCGCCTACACGGCTGGGCAAGTCTGCGATACCGGCCGGCCGCAATCGAGACTAGGAACGTGTACGGATCTCAAGTACGAAGCGCGGCTGACCACATCCTGACCACGGATTCCCGCGAACAGGGCGGGACGAGCCGGGACGAACCGACAAGACGGTTCCGCGAAACCCCAAGCAGGGGCAACAAAAGAGGACGCACCGGTACCAGTCGGGATTCGCTGGAGGTGACTGGCAGTCAAGGGGTCAGGGGTTCGAATCCCCTCAGCTCCACGAAGAAACGGCTTGGTACCAACGGTTTCTAGCCTTCCGCGAAGAACGTGATGGGTGCCGAAATCGCCGACTGACCACATTTGACCACATCCGACTCGATCGAGGATCTCGAAGCGCAATGGCCGCGGCGTCGGGCGGCTTGTTGTTCGACCTCTCGATCATCGGTGCCAACACGGGCACGTATCGAGCCGCTGTTCGTACCCGCCCAAATCGGCACACGTGCGCTACCTGGCGGGGCCGCCCGTAACGTCGCCGACCGCCCATATTGCCGGTTATGCGCTACCTGAAGAAGGCTGCGTGGTCACCACCCTGCTTGGTCAAAGTACGCTTCGAGGGAGGCTGCGTCGGGAGCCGATCCGTAGAAGACCGCAGCGATGGTGCCGTCTGGGTTGATCAGGACGGTTGTTGGGACGCCTACAACGATGCGATCTTCGCCCTGGTATGTCTGGCTTGCAGGGGTATCGATTACGGGCAGTGTGTAGCCCCGCTCGTTGATTACCGGTTGAGCTTCGGAGGCGGCTTCGTCGACCAGTGCGGTCACGAACGTGATGTCGGTGCGCGTAGCTGAGACGGTGTGCAGCACGTCGAGTTGGTTGAGGCATGGTTGACATGCTGAATACCAGAACGTGACCACAGTTGGGCGGTCGGGTGAGTCGGCGAGATCGAAGGAGCCACCGCCAAGCAGCGCGCCAGCCAGCGGAGGGGCTGGCTGGCCAACGAGCCGATGCTCGAACCCGATGCCTTCGAAAACGGTTTGATCCCTGGCGTCCGAGGGCAGGTCGAAGACAAAGATGTCCGCTGGAAAGTCGGGGTTGAGCTCGAGTTCCAGGATCTCGTGGGCGAGGACTCCTTGACGACGCAGGATCAGGCCAGACGAGTCGTCGAACCACAATTCCTCATCGACACAAGCAAACCCATGCACGGTGCGTCCAATCAGACGGGTCGTACCGAGTGGCTGGCACTCTTCTGTGAAATTGTCGAAGCCGTCAGCGGCGAGTCCGAGGTCCCCGAGAGGTTCGTGATACCCCGGATCAGTGGAGGTGCGGTTGGTGTCGGCGTTGTACTCTCCGAGTTGGTCACCGGTCCAGAGCTCGAAGCTGCCCGGTGCCATGAACTCACCACTGCCTTCCAAGTCGAGGCTGGTGATGCGCCAGCCTGCTTCTCCCTGGTACCAGATTTCGTACACCATGGAGACGCCAACTATTGAGTTCGACGTTTCGACCCTGGCATAGAAGGGGGAGATCGCACCGGCGGCTGGGGTAGAGCCGTCACTTTGGAGCACCGCGACGCCGCCGATGATTAGCAACGTCGCCACCGCTGCAGCCGCTGTGACTGCCCATCCCCGGCGGGGACCTCTAGACGACAAAGTCTGGAGCACAGCCCGGTCGGCGAGCTCCTCGATGCGCTCGACATCCACGTGACCGGCAGTGGCATCGAGATAGTCGCCGTACCTCTGGAGCTGAGCGGACACTTCAGTCTTCATCTTCGACCCCCAAAGCTGCTTGCAGCTTCGCCATGGCACGTTCGATGTGCTTCTGGACGGTCGTTTTGCTCACACCAAGCAACTCCGCCGCCTCGGCTTGGGACCACCCAAAGCTATGAACAAGGACCACCGCGGTCCGCTGCTTCTCCGACAGCGCCCTCAACGCTGCGGGCAGACCCGGCTCGACCCAAGGCTCATACGTCGAAGGCACCGCCGGGAAGGCCGGATCGCGGCGACGGCGTAGGAGCCGTTGCCCTCGGGTGCGTCCCACCCGATACAGATACCCAACGGGGTTCTCCATGGCCTGTATCCGATCCCAATGCTGCCACCCGTACACCAACGCCTCCTCAGCGGCCTCTACCCCCCCGACCGGGCCATACAACGCGACCAAAGCCTGACGCAAGCGAGGCTCCACGCGTCTGGCGAACTGCGTGAACGTCTCGTCGACCGATGCTTCTGTCCGCATCCGACCTCCACAGCTCTCACCAAGTAAAGAGTCCGAAAGCCCACATCGCACGACAGGCACTCTGGAAATAGCCAAGAAACTGCGTCGAGTGCCCCCATGGAGGGACTCACCTCGGACGCCCGTCACACGATTTCGCTAGCTGAGATGTGGGTGAGGGAGCGCATATTGCCTGTGGTCTCTGGGGGTGAACGCAACACCTTTCGGTGAGAGTGTTGTCTCTTATCGGGGAGGTTGTTGTGGCGAGGTTCAGCGAAGAGGAGCGGGTTGAGGTTTGGGATCGGTGGCAGGCGGGTGATGCGAACCGGTTGATTGGTCGTGATCTGGGACGGTCAGCGGCTTCGATCCGGGCGTTTGTTGAATCGTGGGG
>CAXMPS010000351.1:0-2773 GCA_964194995.1 uncultured Gammaproteobacteria bacterium
ATTCACCACCTGGCGGCGCCCGACCCCAACACCCTCTCGCAGCCCGTTTGGCTGTGAGAAACAGGGCCGAGGCGGACAAGAACCCGGTAGCGCATAACCGGCAATATGGGCGGCCCACCCCCTGATCTCAGGTAGCGCATATGTGCCGATATGGGCGGTGTAAGTCGGTGTCGTGCACCTTCATCGGGCTCGACACTTCGACGCAGAGGTGCTTCGCAATAGCCGAGCAGACCGGGTTCGAGAACCAGTGGCTGCTCTTCAGCACCTATCTCGACGCGGTAGCGGCAGAATGCGCCGATCTCACCGTGCCAGCGTGGACGGGCCGGCTCGCCGCCGTCGATATCTGGACGTACGACCACTGCTGGCAGGTGGCCGAGAGCTTGCGTATCGACTGATCTCGGATGGATTGGGGACTACACGTGTCAGTAGGAGCGGTTTCAGTTAACGCCAGCCGTGGCAAGACACTCGTCCCCAGCTTGAGTATGGAGGGGACGAGTTTGCCTTCATGGGGCGGCTCTAATCGGCGAGCCAGGGAGCGCATATGTGCTGCGGTCTCACCCAATGACCCGGCACCGCCCGATCCTCAACTTCAGCTGGTCGCTCTGAGATCATCACCGGGTCCACGATGCGACCCTTCCCCGACACAGGCTTGGTGCCTTTCGGTCTGCGGTTGACCCTCCGGGTGCGTAGATGCTGTGCCAGCTCCCGTTTCAAGCCACCACGGGCCTGGATGAACAACGTCAGATAGATTCCCAGCGAGACATCACAACTCTCGCCAAGGTGTTGCGTTCACGCCTTGAGGCGGCAGCCGATATGCGCTACTGACTGCCGTTCCGTAGCGAGGTCTGAGGGTGGCCGCGGTGGTCATGGTGTGGCTTCTTCGAGTTCGTGCCGCTGTTGGGAACGGCGTCTACATCGGGGCGACGAACCAGACAGGACCGAACCGACACACCCTACGACGCCATCAACAGCACCCCACGGGACCCCCACATTGTTAGATGGGCGGGTGCAACTGCCGGACGGCCGCCATGAATTGCGTTCGGTACCCGTCAGCCTCCACTGCTCACCAGCTCGAAGACGGTTATCGGATCTAAGAACCCTTTGAGGACCAGACGGTCGGCGTTACCGAAGACATTGTGGACGAGAATGGCACAAAATGGGGCGGCTGCTTGGACTGGAGTCCTCTGTGAGCTAGGCAGGCCGAAGAGTTGCTATTGAGCCCATCTGTCAGGTTGCCGGGTGTTCCTCACCGCATCAGATGTGGCCTACGTCGCAGAGGCGACCGGTCAACGAAGCGCGGCCTTGGTTGGTCGGATGCCATCCGCTCCGGCTCGGCTCGTCGTCCCTCCAACTCTGCGGCCCCCAGTGTGTTGGTCGCCGCCCACGCATCCTGGATCAGGCGGTCGGCCTCTCGCCGTGCCGCTTCCAGGATCGACTCCTCCGTGACCGGTCTGGTGACGGCCAGCGCCGCCTCGATGATGCGGTGCGCTTTTTCCTGCGCCTCTGCGATGATCGCAGCCGCTTGGAGGCCGCTCGCTGTAGTGGTGTCGGCGGCGGCCTCTCCCAACCTCCCCAACTTGCTGAGAGCAATCGACCGGTTCGCGTACGCCTGTGCCAGGGTGTCGATGTTGTCTGGTTGGAGGTCGATCGCCGCAGTGGCATCGGCAACCGCCTCGTCTGTCCGCTCCAACAGAATAAGATCAACAGAGCGGCTCACGTACGCCGCTGCGAGGATCTCGATGTCGTCTGGTTGGAGGTCGATCGCCGCGGTGGCGTCGGCAACGGCCTCTTCCGCCCTTTCCAGTTGGCTGAGAGCGGTAGATCGGTTCACGTACGCCAGTGCGAGAAGGTCGGTGTCGCTCGGTTCAAGTTCGATGACTTGGGCTAACGCTGTGACCGCCCCCGCCCATTGGCCCTCATTGAACATGGCGATGCCGTCGTCATAAATCGTCGCCGCCTCAAGCTCCGAATGACGCATCACTCGCCCCCTTCCCCCGTAAGTGATGATTCGACCCTCAACGACGGCCCAATCTCACTTTGCAGTCATACAGCTAAACGACCTGTTCGGTCCCTCCAGAGACCCCATCGCGAACATAACAGTCGACGGGTCGCGGTGCGAGGTCGAAAACTGCCTGGTCGCAGGGACTAGCCCCCAACCGATCACCCACCCATATCGGCTGCGACTTCAGGGATCATTGCAACGCTTCGGAGCCAATTACTCGACGTCCTTGAACCGTTCTTGTCAGAAGTCGCGGCTGGCACCGTCTAGAACGCTCTTGCGGGGTCATGTTTGGCGCCGACACGAAGCCGGGCCCTCCGTTCCAGTCGGGTCCCCTACTCGGACCTTCCCCCCTCACTGCGCACGGTGTGACCTAATACGAGCCTGCCCACCCAACGGTGTGGCCCATCCCAGTCCTGTCCGCCAACCCGTACTGCTCCTTGACATGAGAAATTCAATATGGGCGGCCCTCATCACCTAGCCAGGTAGCGCATATGTGCTGCGATGTCAGGGGATCGTTGCACCACCTTCGACGAGAGTGAGGTGTCTCGTTGTGGAGGTGTGTGATGCGCAGGTTGTCGGAGTCGGAGAAGTTCGAGATCTGGGATCGGTTCGAAGCGGGTGAGTCGTTGCGGTCGATCAGTCGCCGGTTGGGGAGGCCACCGTCGACGATCCGGACCCATGTGGTGACGGCCGGGTTTCGTCGGCCGTTGCCAGCGGCGGAGTGGTCGTCGCAGCGGTTGTCGCTTTCTGAGCGGGAGGAGATCTCGCGGG
>CAXMPS010000352.1:0-1103 GCA_964194995.1 uncultured Gammaproteobacteria bacterium
AAACAGCGCTTCGTGGAATGCACAAATCGGACCGATCCGAAGAACTAGTGCCGCCCGCTCCAACCCGCCCATATCGGCACATATGCGCTACCTGGCTCGCCGAAGTGAGCGTCCTTGGAATGACCGCGCGGACACCAACGATCGTTGCACCCGATGGTGATGGGTCTTGCCGTGCGAGGTGTATTCACGTCCCTATTCCGTGTCCCTTAAGGATGGTTGGCACCGCGGTCGGGTCTTGCGGTAGCCATGGTGCGGCGCCGTTGGGAGGCTTTACTTGTTCAATGCGGTGCCGTATCTGTCCGACGAGCTGATAGATCCGCTGGGGTGATACGCCGAGTTGTCGTCCATACCCGGCAATATCATCGACCGTCCGCTCATCAATTCGGGTCATGTCGTCCCATAGACCCATCCCTTTTAACACGGTGATCGTTCGCTGCCGGAAAGGGACCCGCGCCGGGTCGAGATCACCTGGCCACGGCTCAGCGAGAATCCCCATATAGCAACAATACGTCAGCCTGGTATTGCTAGATCAGATCCCTCACGCCGCCGGGCGTCTATCAAGACCTCGTCGATCAGCTGCTCCTTCTGCACCGCGGCCAGGTCGGGCATCCCTGTGGTCAACGGTGCCGGTGCCCTGAGGTGCGGGTCGGCGCCTTCGGGTCGCCCGGACGATCGACCAAGCGACCCGCAGGGGGTTGAGACCGTTCAAGAGATGTACTCGGCCAGTTCTGCCTCAAGGGCGTGCTTGGGAAGGGCACCGGTGAGGCGCTTCTTCTCTACCCCGTCAATGAACAGGATGAGGGTCGGAATGCTCATCACGTTGAACTCCATGGCGCTGTGGGGGTTCTCGTCGACATTTAGCGTGGCGACAGTGAGCTTGTCTGCGTGCTCGGCCGCTAATTCGTCGAGAATCGGGGCGATCTTGTTGCAAGGTCCGCACCAGTCGGCCCAGAAGTCCACAAGGGTCGGACGCTCGTTTGCCACGAGCTCTTGGAATGTTTGGTCAGTGATCTGGAGGGTGTGCTCTGCCATGCCTAATCCTTCTTGTCGGCGCCGTTCGGTGACGAGCAGTGGCTCGCCACTCCGGCGTGTTCAACTTTCTT
>CAXMPS010000353.1:0-3342 GCA_964194995.1 uncultured Gammaproteobacteria bacterium
GTCACCCAAGAGATGGGCCCCGACGTCGCAGACGTGATCGCCTCCAGGTTTCCTCACCATGACCTTCGACCCGATCTCGTGCATCAGGGGCGGGGGATCGCCAGCCGTTTCGATGCACAGTTCGAGCCACTCGACCTGCCATGGCGCTCCGGGAGTTGGGCCCGGGTGAGTATCGGGCCTACCAACCTCGTCGTTGCCGGAGTTCACATGGTGAATCCGATCGAGTTCCCTTGGTGGAGATCCTTGCTGGCGAGGCGAGATCAGATCAACGAGCTGCTTTCCTGGGCTGCCACGATCGACCAGGCCGATGCTGTCATCGTGGCAGGCGACATGAACGCCACTCCACTGTGGCCGTTGTATCGGCGACTCAACCAGAAGTGGGACGACCTGGTTTTGACATTGGAGGATGGTTCACAGAACAAGCCTGATCCCACTTGGGGGTTCCGGCCGGTTGGCCTCGTATGCTTCGAATCGACCATGTCTTCGGTACCGGTATCCAACCCTTGGCAACAACCGTAGAACGGCTCACCGGCTCAGATCACTCCGCGCTTCTAGTTGAACTGAAGCTCCACACCAAACCGTGAACATCGCCCCCGAGACATTGCCCAGGCGGCCAAGCACTTAGAAGGCGCGCGGCTGGAATGAGACGTGTGCTGGCGCTTTCCAGTTGGGGCCCGACAACAAGTCCTTGCAATAGATGCTGCGCTCCAGACAAAGGTGCTAGGGGAGATCGATTGTGGCACAAGGGTTCTTCGATTCCGCATCAGATCTGCGGTCCGATGACACCGCTCGCCCTCTATTTCTTGGCCGAACGCGGCCGGGGTGGCTTGAGATGGTGCGATGTTTCGGATCGCCGGATGAGACGATCAGGTAGCGCATATTGCCGGATATGGGCGGCCCCAGATGCACCACAGCTCGATACGTTGATGGCTTCGACGAGGTCCGCTGCCTCTCTTGCCATAGCCTTGGCGTCGGCGCCGGTTGCTAATTTTGGCGCACCCCTCGTGACGAGATAGGCAGTAGCTGCTTCGCCGGTGCTCGTCGATCCCTTGACTCTGACCATTGTCCACCAAGCCTTCTGATCGTGAAGGTCCGCAATGAATGGTGCATCAATCGTCAGGCTTTTCTTCTTCCCATCCAGAGTGATCGCTTGGGGAGTGATGGTCACGACTCCAACCTCCTTGGGCCATCCCTTCCAGGTGGGTTCCCGGTCAGAGAAGGCCACGTTGGTGAAGGTCGTGACCGTGTCGACCGAAGGCGACTCACCATCCACCAATACCGGAGTAGCTACTTCCTGACGTATTGAGGGCCGGCTATACGAGAAAACGCCAAACAATCCAGCTACCGACACAACGATTACCACAGGGGACGGCACACCAACAGCAATCAGGAACGCACCTAGGAGAACTATGGCAACGATACCCACGGTGCCTTTGATCATGCTCTTGTCCATTGGTGATGCTTTCTTTGGCGCACGGCCCTGGTGGAGCCGCCCCTTCAACCCTACCCCGACTCACCGGTCGGCACCCGCCCATATCGGCACATATGCGCTAGCTGAGAGAGTCGAGGAGGGAGCGCATATTGCCGGTTATGCGCTAGCTGGCACGGGACGGACTGTCCACGTTGCCGGTCATATCGGGTGCCCTAAGTCCTGCGTGAGTACTGTCTCTCGACGACCCGCTAGCTGATGGCGGACACGATGCGTACAGGAGCAGCCATGAAGCGTCTCGGGGCGGTTGTGTTCATAGCCACATTGGTTGTCAGCGCCTGTAGTAGTTCACCGAGCGCGGAGGAAGCACAGGCTGCGTTCTGTGACGATCTCTCCACGCTGTTTGAGACGATGGGTGGTATCACGGGCGAACCGAACATCGAGCCGACTACGAGTGTTGACGATGTGAAGAGTTACGCCAGCGATGTCGCTGATGCCTACGAGGATGTTGCTTCTTCTGCCCAGGACCTGGACGAGGCGGCTACCCGTGAGATCAATGCGGCCAGAGCTGACTTCCGGGATGCCGTCGACTCCATCCCTGATGATGGGACCATGGCCCAAGCCTTCGACCAGTTTGCTGCCGCATGGGGAGCCTATGTGATAACGGTCGGAGACACGCTCAATACCGACTGCAGCGAGACTTAGATCAATCGCCAGCACGCTTGTCTCCACCATGACCCGCCCATATCGGCACATATGCGCTAGCTGTCTGGCGTGGTCAGATGATCGGCGTTCGTGCACGATCGGCTTGGTGGCGTCAGCGGGCGAGACCTTGTCGGGGCCTAAATGTCGCAGCGGAGGGATACGTCGATGGCCGCGCTATCCGCCACGGCTTGCAGCTCATCGCACGCCGCCTCTACCTCTGCTCCCAGTGCATTCTGAGGCTGTACCCCCAACTCAGCGTCCGATGCGAGCGCAGCGAACTCTTCGGCGGTGTCGATGCTGTCCAGCCGCTCAGCGATCCGTTGGTTCAGGGCCAGAAGTTGACCTTCGAGTTCGATCAGCCGGTCGTGTGGTTCTTGCGCTGCTTCGGGTGGTACAAGAGTTGAGAGTTCGCCAAGGGCAATCTCGAAGGCTGGGTTCCCCGTGGAGAAGAAGGCGCGGGCCGATTCGATATCTGTGGTATCGGGGAGGCCCTGAGTCGTCTCGTCACGATCGACGGTGATCTGTTCCACTTGCTCGAAATACGGGAGGAGATCGTCAGTGGCGCTCTCCTCACCTCCGGTGCACGCCGCGGCGACTAACACCAGTGCCAAGGTAGCTCCCAGCAAGCGACGATCCAACGTGGTTCCTCCTCCGGTCTTCCACTAGTCAAGGTGGCAACGTCGGATCTTCTCAGCGGGGACCTCCGACTGACGCGTTTGCGATAGTTCCTCCGCGAACGATCGGCTCCACCCGCCCATATCGGCACATATGCGCTACCTGTGACCTGGGACGCGCCGGGAATTGACGCACCCAGCGAAAATGTCATAGGGTCCGAGCGCGACGCAGCGTCACTCCGTCCCCCACCGCAGAGATGACCCCGGTCCCCTCCAGTCCCGGGGAGAAGGGGGGCTCGGGTCGGACCTGATAGTTGCCCTCGACGATGAGGATGTCTGGGAAGTTCATGGCGGCGACGGTGACGTCGATCACGACCTCTCCCGGGCCCGATTCAGGATCGGGAAGTTCGCCAAGCTGGAGGTCTTCGACCGGCCCAAACTCCTTGCAGACGAATGGCGCGCATCAGTGCGCAGCGTTGGTGCGCAGGAAGGCCTCGCGCAATTCGGCATCCTCGATGAGGGCGGCTATTTCGGCCACGGTTTCCCCCACGCCTTCGCCGAAGCGTTGCGCTTCGGGCCTGCCCGCCGCCTCGA
>CAXMPS010000354.1:0-2552 GCA_964194995.1 uncultured Gammaproteobacteria bacterium
TCACCCGCCGCATCCAGATCGGCACAAGCGGGATGATGACGTTGATGAGTCCGATGATAAAGATGATGGTTCGCCGCCGCAATGTCGGGTTCGTCGACAACCTGAAACAGGTATTGGAAATCTGACCAAGACCAGCCCCTCAGTCATAACCGGGTGATCGACGGCCGCACCGTTCGCATCGGCTGCGCGCCCTAGCGTTAGGTCGAGCTAGCGCATATGTGCCGATATGGGCGGTCCAGACAACCGCTCGATATGTGCCGTTCACAAGCACTCGGCGATGTGGGCGATATCGCCCAGATCGGGTGATCGGTGCGCTGATCCTCGTTGATTGACACGAAGGACGGGCGCCTGACCCAATGTCGCTGCAGCCACCGACGAGTTACGGCTGGATCAGGCGACCGACCTCCTGGAACAGCTTCGACCCACTGTCGACCGCAGTGACACAAGAGTCGATCTCTTCGGTGCCGGTCTCGGTGGTGAACGTGTAGAGGAACTGTGAACCGTCGTAAGCGGTCGGGCACACCTCCTCGAAGGGAACTGAACGGACGGTATCGAAATCGGTCTCGGCGACGATCGCAACGAGGGCCGCTACCGCGGCGATGCCCACGTCCCATTCCCGACTGGTGCCATCGCCTTCCGAGATGCGAACGGTCCCATCGCCGAAGACGACCATTTCAGAGTGGCATCCGCCATAGGGACACAACCCGCCCGTCTGCACCACCGTGAGCACTGTGCTGCTGTCGGGTACTACCACCATTGAGTCCGTCTCGCCACATCCGGCAAATAGCGTCGCAACCACCAGCGTCGGCAAGATTACGAATCGACTCGGTCCCATGTTGATCTGACGCAACAGGAACGTCGCGGGTTCCGCACCTCGACCACGAGCCTCGTGGCGCACGCCAAGGTGCCGCTCTGGAGCGGTTTTTGATGTGGACTGGCTCGCTCAGATCGCGAAGACTTCACGGAAGACCTGGCCCGCTATGGAACCGGCATTCTGTTCCCGCCGTCAGGTCCATACGGCCGACCCAGGTAGCGCATATGTGCCGATATGGGCAGCTCTTCGGGCGCGGTCCTAGACCTTCGGCAGGCGTGTGCAGCAGTCGTGTAGTGTCGATTGCGGCTTGTGGCCGGACCAGCGAGGAGCCCCTGTGTGAGAGTTGCCGAGTTGTGGCGTTACCCCGTCAAATCGCTTCGAGGCGAGCCGCTCGGCGAGTTCGAGGTGGGTCGTGGTGGTGTGGTCGGTGACCGTACCCGGGCCGTGATTGATATCGAGTCCGGTGTTTCGTTGAGCGCAAAGCGCCACGCCGAGCTGCTGACGTGCCGGGCATGGACGAAGGCCGGTGTTGTGATGGTGGGGATGCCTGATGGTTCGCAGTTCGACGCAGATTCGCTTGAAGCATCCGCCGCGTTGTCGTTACTGCTGGATCGCGGTGTCGAGATCAGGACAGCTGTTGGGGACCGAAGGGTGCGACACGAGTACACGACCGATACAACAACTGGCGGCGGCAACGTGATGGTTGTTGAAGCCGCCGCAGTTCATGCCTTCTTCGATGGTGCCCCTTTGCACATGGTGACAACGGCGACTCTTCGCGAGTTGGCTCGTCATGCTCCGGATTCAGTGTTCGTTGCTGAGAGGTTTCGACCCAATGTGCTGGTTGATGTCGAGATGGATGGGTTTGTCGAGGCCGAATGGGTTGGTAAGGAATTGCAGGTCGGTGACGTTTCGGTACGAGTAACTGATCACAAGACACGGTGTGTGATGACGACTCGTGCTCAGGGAGATCTGCCCAAGGACCTCACCATTTTCAAAACGGTCAACGCAGTCAACGAAAGGCGCGCGGGAATCGAACTCGAACCCACAAGCAGCGGGACCATCCGTCTCGATGACCGCGTCGTGATTACTGAATAGCGCGACACGGCCCGGATAGATAGCGCATATCCGGCAATATGCGCTAGCTAGTTGGACTCCGAAGCACACCGATCGCGGCGAGCTGCCTCTCGTTCATCATGCCTCCCAGCCGGGTGCGGTGAATGCAGTGAGTGTCGTGAGTCACACAGTCGGTCTCGGTGGCGGATGAGCGGGGCGCCCGGGTTCATTAGTCGGATTCATGCCCTCGGCGAGACTCACGAGACCCACGAGACTCGTTGCTTGGTCGGTCTTGAGTCAGTGCAGGGGTAGTGACATTGGCGCACACTCGTGTCATATTCCGAAGGCCGCCTCATGGTGCGGTAGGTCCAACCGAGGCTTCTCGCAGTTTCCATTGCTGTGCGCCTTGGTACATGTCTGCCACAGTGACCTGCAGCGTCACACCCTCTGTGGTGGTGTATCGGCGGTCCCTCATGGATTTGAGCTCGTTACCGAACTTGATCCGCGCACTTTGCTCGTTGCCGTCGTCGAGGAGCTCGCGGATCACCGCCGGCACAATTGGCCAGAGCTCGGATACTCCCACGGGCCGGTAGGTGAATCTGGCCCCCCAGATCTGGACAAGCGCGCTTGATGCTGCGGCTTCGACATCTGCGTCTTGGTAGAACTCTGAGATGTTGCCCAGGCA
>CAXMPS010000355.1:0-1093 GCA_964194995.1 uncultured Gammaproteobacteria bacterium
GTCGTTCGTCTTGATCGGGCAGCCGACCTCCAACCCGGAGACATCGGAATGTGGGTGTTCCGGCGACGCTCGGTACCAGCCGGTCGATTCGCCGCCCCGGCCTGCGACGACCTGGCCGGCGTCGCGGCATCACTTGTCGCACTCGATCGAGCACGCGGTATTGCAGAACTTCGCCATTTCTCGGTGCTGCTCACTCGCGCGGAGGAAGTGGGCTTGGTCGGTGCCATTCACGCGGCGAGGACCGGATCGATCCCACTGACTTCCCGTCTTTTCTCAGTAGAGACATCTCGGGAACTTTCTGAAGCCCAGATTGGGGACGGCCCGATCATCAGGGTTGGGGATGCGATGACCGTTTTTGACCGAGAGTTGACCAACTTAGTGACGGTGGGGGCACGAGCGGCTGGGCTCAAGCATCAGCGAAAACTGATGTCCGGCGGCGGGTGCGAGGCAAGTGCATTTGGTCTCTTCGGCTATCGGGCAACCGGTCTTTGTTTGGCACTCGGCAACTGGCACAACCGGGGAAATCTTTCCGCCGTCGAGGCTGGGACCGGTGAGGCCATCCCGATGACTGAGGAGATCTCGCTTGATGACTTCCACGGTCTCGTCGACCTTCTGCTTGCCGCGGCTGGCGCGATCGATGGTGCCGATCCCCAGGTCGAGGGTCTCAGGCGGAGTTACGAGCACACGCGGCACTATCTCACCTGAGGTAGCGTCACGGTAGGAGTCTGCTGAATAATGCCGTTGGTCAGATCGGCGGCCAGGCGTGCCACTCGCAAGAATGAGGTTTCGCCACTCCTCGGATCGGAATGGCGGGGCCGAGGACACCGCGAGTGGTGATGATCTGGTCGTCGAAATGAGTGACATGCATAGTTCAACTGGCTCCTACAGGATCAACTGATTCAGGAGTGACAGTGGAGTACCGCGTCGAAGAGGACTCAATGGGGGAAGTGAAGGTGCCGGCGGATGCCCTGTATGGGGCGTCGACTCAGCGGGCAGTTGACAACTTCCCGATCTCAAAGCATCGATTCGACCGGCGATTCATCTGGGCGTTGGGACTGGTCAAGGGCTCGGCGGCGACTGTATCCGGGGAGGC
>CAXMPS010000356.1:0-1259 GCA_964194995.1 uncultured Gammaproteobacteria bacterium
ACATCGTCGGTGTGGAATATCCGGCCCGGGTGATCGAGCCTTCTCCATACGACCCGTCCGGGTTGGCGATGCGGGCTTGAGCACATTCGTCCTTCTCGACCAAGGGGAGCCCCACCAGATCGATGTCGCCGAGGGCGAGGGCGGCGTCTCGCTGGCGTCGGCAGATGTCAAAGCTGTTCTCGGGTGGGAGATCAGACCTGAGGGTCTCTGTAAAGACGACATCTGTATTCCGATGGTCAATCGGGTCGATCTGATCGACGGGGAGAGGATCAACCTGGGGAGACTCGCCGAATTGGTCGCACGACCGCTTGCAATCTCGCTGGAATATCGCGTCGCCTATCTGGGTCCCCCTTTTGAGAACTATGACCTTTCGGTCGGTCTTCTCGATGCCCCCGATTTCACCCTGCCAGACCTCGATGGCCGAATGCACTCCCTTTCGGCGTTTCGGGGTTCGAAAGTGCTGCTGGCAGCCTGGGCGTCGTGGTGAGGATGTCGTCACGACCTGCCCGGGTGGCAGGCGGTGCACGACGAGCTCGGGGACAGCGGCCTTGTCGTGATTTCGGTCGCGGTCGACCGTGCCGAAGACGCTCGGTCTTGGATCGAGCGGGCTTCGCCAACTCACCCCAGTCTGATCGACGAAAGCCACGTTCTTGGTGAGCTCTACAACATGGTCAATGTGCCGACGGTGGTTTGGATCGATGAGGACGGTCGGATCGCCAGACCCAACGACGTTGCGTTCACTACCGAGAAAGGCGGTCGATATGCCAGGGTTTCAACCGCGGACCAAATGGCGATACTCAGGTCTTGGGTGCGAGGCGACCGCCCGGATCCCGCGACCGAACATCTGGAGAGTCAGGTGACTGCGGCTTCGGTCGATGCCCAAAAGGCCCGTTCCCACTTCGGTCTTGGCTGGTGGCTATATCAGCAGGGGAGTCTCGAGTCGGCGAGACACCAGTTCGACGTGGCCGGGCGGTTAGCGCCCGATGATTTCATGATTCGGCGGGGGACCATGCGCTATTTCGGTGCCGACCCCTTTGGTCCTGAATTCATGGAGATGGTGAGCGATTGGTATCAACGGGGCCATGACTACTACCTGCCGTTGCCGGTCAAATAGCCGAATCTGTCTTCGGACCAGCGACACCAAGATCGCCGACGCCGTGACCACGACGCCATCTACGAACTTCAAAAACCCGGGCGGCCGCCAACACCGTCATCGCGGGCTGAGGCGAACCGAGCACCGTCGCCTGGAGTCGCGTTGA
>CAXMPS010000357.1:0-2487 GCA_964194995.1 uncultured Gammaproteobacteria bacterium
CCCAGCACACCAGCAAAGACAATCAGTCTTCGCAGTCGTTTCTTCATAGGGTCTCCTCCCTCTGTCGCCCCCCAAGCTGAGAGGCCATAATCAAACACGCGGCTCTCTTCGCTCGTGTGTACGAGGTCGCATGCGGAGAGCGACGATATGGCCCGGGTGACGACAACCCCTCAGCTTGCGGACAAGTTCGCCCCACGCCAACCCATGTCTCCGAATAGCCTCAGCAACGAAACCTACGCGGGTACTTGTAGTGAGTCAATAGGCTCTCTTGGGTGGGTCGATTGGCTCTGTTTCTGAAGCTGGCCGACCGGCACACTTTCCTGCCCGGCGGGACTGGGCAGGCGTCTCCGAATAGCCTCGAAGACCTCTCTCAGCCCCCGGGCCGCACTCACGTCTTTCCACGTACACCCCACCCATATCGGCACATATGCGCTAGCTGAGTGAGTTGACGAGGTAGCGCATATTGCCGGTTATGCGCTACCTGCAAGCGGTCTGTTAGGAGCGTCTGGGATGGTGACTGCGTAGAGTCGGAAGACGGAGATGACGACTGCAGACGCCGAGAACTCGCACGATGAGCGTTCACAACCGGGGGGGTTGGTCTACGACGGGTTCATCTCCTATTCCCACGCCGCCGACGATCTCCTGGCACCTCGCCTGCAGGCAAGTCTGCAGCGGTTCGCTAAACCGTGGTGGAAACGACGCGCCCTCCGAGTCTTCCGCGATGAAGCGTCGCTGACCGCCAATCCGCACCTGTGGTCATCGATCACCGACGCCCTTGACGGATCGGGATGGTTCGTCCTGCTCCTGTCGCCGGAGGCGGCGGAGTCGGAGTGGGTGAACCGGGAGATCGAGTACTGGCTGGAGCGTAAGGATTCGGACCGGATCATACCGGTGGTAACCGATGGGGAGTTCGACTGGGTAGGTGATCACATCAGCCCGGCATCAACCGCGGCTCCACCTGCCCTGCACGAAGCGTTTTCTGACGAACCACGCTGGCTCGACTTGCGTTTTGCCCGCACCGAGGAGCAGCTCGACCTCAACAACGCGCGTTTCCGAGACGGAGTGGCCGACATCGCCGCCGCAATTCGCGGCGTGCCCAAGGATGAGTTGGAGTCCGAGGAGGTCCGTCAGCACCGACGCACCAAACGCACTGCTTGGGCCGCAATACTTGCTCTGGTCGCCCTCACCATGGCAGCCGCTGGCGCTGCGTTCCTTGCTGTCGACCGAGGCAACGAGGCAAGCGAGCAGCGCGTTGCCGCCGAACAAAACGCCGTCGAAGCTGACTCCCAGCGGCAGGTCGCTGAGCAGCAGACGGCGGTGGCAGACCAGCTCGCTTTCGATGCGCGTTCTGACGCGCTGGCCGCAAGTGCCATCGCCCAACTCGATGTGGACCCGGAATTAGCGCTCCTCCTCGCCACCGTGGCGCTGCAACGGGAGCCACAACCTTCCGCATTGACCGCTACGCACCAGGCGGTGCAGCGACATCGCACGCTGTTTCAGATTGAGATGCCGCCGGGGGACTCGCCACTCGCCACCGGTGCGGTCGGCGGGATGAGCCCGGCGGGGGACTTGGTCGCGGTGACGGCGCAGGGTCGGGACTTGGAGGTTTGGGAGGTCGGTGGTGACAAACCATTGTGGACCGTCAATTACTCAGATGAATGGAGCATCGTCCTCTCTGCCCGCTTCACCGATGACGGAAGCGAAGTCGTGGCACTCGTGGATTGGCTGGATCCGGACGACCCGTTCAATACGGGCCCACCCCCTACCGAAGCACCGATCGGTCTGCTTGTTTTCGATGCTCGGACCGGCGATCAGGTGACCTCGATCCCCATTCCTGATTGTCCGATCATGCTTGCTCCCTCTCCCCTGCCCGACTTCGTCGATCTTTCCAGGCCGTTTCCCTGGGTGACAGCCGAGATCTGTGGCTTCAGTTCGTTGCAGGTCGGTCTCCTCGATCCGCAGAGCGGATCCTTCACTGCGGTCACCGAGGTCACACCTGACGTGTCAAGTGGTCTTGCCGGCCTCTTCGGGGTGCCGACCTCCGATCTGGACGGTCTTTACCTCGCCGTCGGCGCAGCAGGACCCGGCCAGGTCATCGACCTCGTGACCGGAAAAAGCGTGTTCACCTTCCCTGGCGGTATCTCCACCCTCTCCGCCGACGGCAGTCGGCTCCTCGCTCGGGCCAACGGCGTCCGGTTTCCGCTTGAGCTATGGGACCTGGCGGGCAACGAGCAGCTATGGGCTTTTTCGAAACCGCTCACCCGAGTGTGGTTCAGCAGCGACCAGCGCATGGTGTACGGCACGAGCACTGACGGATCAACCTACGTGCTCGATGCCACCACCGGCGAGCCGATCCTGCGGTTAGCAGGCCAGGATGGAATCCCCATCGCGGCAACGATGTCGGCAGATGGCAGTCGTCTGGCGACCTTCGCCACAGACTTCACCGCTCGGGTATGGGACCTGGGCCGGATGCGGTCCGAAGGGGCA
>CAXMPS010000358.1:0-1726 GCA_964194995.1 uncultured Gammaproteobacteria bacterium
AGATGTGGCCCGGGCCCGTGGAGACTCACCCGGGGCACGGCGTTGGTGTCGGCGAGGAGATCGTTGAGGGTCTCGACTGCGTTCGCCTCGTCTGGTGCCACGAATACTTGCCTCAATCGCGACCGGAGGGCTCTTGTCTCGTGAAGGTCTCGCTCGGTGGGTTCAAGATCTGAGAAGTCCCACTCACCTGCATGACCTTTCATAAACGTTTGGAGGTCGTCCAATGACGCCAACTTCTCCTCGCCGCTGACCACATCCATTGTGTTGACCAGGTCGACTGCCGTCTGAACTGGTTGATCGCTGTAATGGGAAAAATCCATTTGGACCCTTACCTTCTCTCCGCTATGCTGTAAGGAGCATAATCAGTCTAGCCCCATACGCACAGGAATCGGAATGAATCTCGCCGCCGCAAGAAAAGAGCCCAGAGTTCTGATAGCGATGGCGCTTGTTTCTGTCTACTTCATCTGGGGCTCGACCTACCTGGCACTCCGATTTGGCCTCGACGGCTTTCCTCCCTTCATCCTGAACGGCCTTCGATTCCTCATCGCAGGCGGCGTGATGTACGTCGTCCTGAGGCTCCGCGGAGTAGCCAATCCGACCCGCCGGCAAGCGTGGAACGCTACCCGAATGGGAGTACTCCTACTTGTCGGCGGCGTCGGGGGCATGACGATCGCCATCCAGAACGGAATCGGGTCAGGTGTGGCCGCCACCGCTGCGGCGATAATCCCAGTTTGGAGTGCTCTCGCGGGAGGAGCATTCGGAGAATGGCCAGTGCGCCGGGAGTGGGTCGGGCTGGCAGCTGGCCTGGCCGGTGTGGTGATCCTCGTGCAGGAAGGCGACTTTCAGTCGACAGCGGTGGGCCTGACCTTCGCCATCGCCGCTCCCCTGATCTGGTCGCTGGGCGCCGTGTGGGGCTCACACCGAGAAATGCCAGGTGGGTTCATGTCGGCAACGATCCAGCTGCTTGCGGCCGGCGCGGTCATGCTCATAGTCGGACCTCTCATGGGCGAGCGTGTCGAGGCGGTGCCCACGGCCGGTTCGGTCGTAGCTCTCGGATATCTGATCGTCTTCGGGTCGATCGTGGCCTACACCGCCTTTGTGTATCTGCTGAGGACGGTCAGGCCTGCTCTGGCAACCAGCTACGCATACGTGAATCCCATCGTCGCCGTGATCCTCGGACTGACCCTGGGTCAGGAAGTCGTGACCGGACCGATCCTCATCGCGCTCCCCCTTATCCTGGCCGGCGTCGGGTTGGTGGCCACCGCCAAGGACCGCAAGACCAAACGACCAAGCCCTCAGCCTCGTCCGGCGACAGAGCCAATCAGAGAAACCGCGGCCTGATCACCATCCATCGGCGCGGCCAACCGATAGACCGCCGCCATAGTCATACTCGGCTGCAATGTCTCCTCACCGTGTAGGCAGGTTTGAGGTCGCGACCCGGACCGAGCAGATCCGTACCGCGATGGGTGCGGCGGGGCTCATCGCGATCGGCGAGCCCGTCCTGTCGGCTTTCGCCAGGTGGGGTGACCCGGACATCACCCATCGGGCGGTCAAGTCGTGGGCGAGGGCAGCCCGCAAACTTCTCAAACTCGCCGGAGACGTGAAGGGTCTGGAGCTAGTAGATCCAGACGAACAGTATGTGGTTGCCTCACTTCACGAGGGTTTCGCCGATGCCCTACTCCTCTCCCTCCTGCCGCTCAAACTGAGATATCTGGCCCGGGACGAG
>CAXMPS010000359.1:0-4130 GCA_964194995.1 uncultured Gammaproteobacteria bacterium
TCCTCTCCTAGTTGAGGGGTGTTGTCAGGACCGGTCGGTGGGCACGCCTCAGTGCAGGCCGGGAGGTCAATCTCCTATCAAGCCACGCCGGCCGGTCCGGCGCGCCCGACGGGTGGCAAAACACACAACAAGCCACACCAAGGTGGGCACCGATATGGAGAGAACCAACCCGCCAGGCGTCCCCAAAGCATGACACTGAGCCGATATGGGCGGGTGTGTTGAGTTGGGACTACCGACCGCTCGCTCGGGTATTGCGCGCGGAAGGTCAACAAACAGCCGAGTACCCCGAGAGTTCCGTGGGCTGGTGCGTTGGCTCGGCCCAGGCCTGTTGCCTGGCTTGAGACGGTGGTCACCGTGTCCGACCTCGATGTGGAGGATCTGCGAGCCGAGGGCGTCGATCCTCCACTGGCATGCCTGATTCGGTCCTCCGGCAGCGAGTAGTGTCGATGGCATGGCTTCGGACAGCGAGGGGGCCATTCGTGGACGGCGGCACGCGGGGGCTGACTCAATCGAGCTTTCTTTCCTTTGGACTCTTCGCCGTCATCGTGTTCTCGCTGGTTTTGGCTGCATGCGGCTCGGATTCGACATCGACAACTGAACCGGCCGGTGAGTCTGGCGGCTCCGTCGATCTCGAGTGTGCGGTCAAGGGTTATCCGTGCTCGCTGGCGGAGGTCCCTCTTGAGATATTGGAGAGGACGGACGCGCTCGGTGAGGAGGCGCTGGCGATGATCGAGGGCGGGGCGTCGACGGCCGAGGCTGCGGCCTGGCTCGATGATCAGGCAGATCTGGCCGAGGTTCAGTGGGATGATCTCGCTGTGCGCTTCCGACTCGACGGAGGGCGCGAGCTGTGGCTCCTCACCCAAGGTGCCTTGGGCACCCGAGGCGCCCCGGGATCGGAGAGCCCGGCCGATGCTGCGGCTCACCAATCGGTGCCGCTTTTGGGCGACGTCGTGGGTGGGGAAAGCGAGCAGAAGAAGGCGTTGGTGCTCTCCCCGATGCTCTTCGATTTCGGCAGCACCGACGAAGGGGCAGCGGTGGCTGAGATCTTGAAGGGGACGCGGGGATACGAAGGTGGAGTCTCGTACGAGGCGAATGCTACTGCGGTCGAGACGGAGGTGGGGCTCGCCGATTTCACCGGCTGGAGAGGTTATGACGTGGTCCACGTCTCCACCCATGGTGCCCGGGTCTGTGACGATGAGGGGTCATGCTGGGCTTCAATCGCGATCAGCACGTTGGACCCGCTGCTCCCGGCCGGGCCGGGAACCAAGGCCGAGAAGGTGAAGGCCACCTTCGGCGGCATGGGTTTGGCCTGGAGCAAGGCCGAGGGCTCGGAAATCGACCTTCTCTTCGCAACGGCCGACTATTTCCGAGCCCAGTACGGCGGGGGTTTGGACGAGACGCTGATCTTCATCAACGGCTGCGAAACCATTGGCGGCGGAGGCAACGACATCGTCGACGCCCTCAAAGGCACCAGCAGCGTGTATGTGGGTTGGAACCAGACCGTCCAGTCCAGCGCGGCTGCGGCCGCAGCGGTGGGGCTGTACAAAGAGCTGTCGGACGGGGGCTACCCGGCCGAGATCGCCCTCGAGAACATCGGCTCCTCGGCGTCGGCGGGTAGCGCCCAACTGATCCTGGGAGAACGCAGCGATGATGGGGATCTGCGGATCCGGGAGGTCGTGACGGTGCTGAACCCGGCGACCGGGCAGGAGTTGACGCCAGCCGACAACGTCGCTATCGAGGGCACCACAGGAGACGGAGAACCCGACGCCGCTCCGTACCTCGTCCGCGTGGATGGGGTCAAGGAGGAGTTCGCCGCAGACATGGTCGTGCACGTCGAGGTTGATGGCATCGCCGCCGAGCCGACCACCCTGTCCGATGGGGACCGGAACGAGAATGACCAGTGGACGGTCAGTGGTGTGGTACCCCTCGGCTACGACCTCGAAGACGACAGGGACGTGACCTTCCGGGCCTGGACCGAACTCCACAGCGGCGGCGAGAGCGACCACGAGACCGAGGCGACTCTTACCGGTGAGGAACCGATCATGGGGTACGAGTGGGTGATGGTGTCCACGAACCGTGTCCACAACCAATCAATGGAAAGGGTTAACGAGAGCACGGCCGAACTCGTACTCGAGTTCGAGGAGGGCCAGGACTTCAATGAGCCCCACCCGAGATATGTGGTCACTGGGGGTACGGTCACGTATGGCGATCGCAGCTCAAGTGCCCTCGGCTGCACCTATTCGGGTGGAGGCCTGACATTCGAAGTGACCCCCGAGATGTCCCCACCGGTCATGGAGAAGCCGTTTGCGCCCAGCGTCCTCATCTTCGACACAACGGTGACGCCGGTGGAGTACCACGGCGTCATCTTCACCCAAGGCCCTGACGACACGGTTACACAAGATTGCACAGCCATTGACCCCAATACCTACAGCGTGAACGTCGTGAGCCACGGGGGGAACACTTCGTGGATGAGTGTGGTGCCGAGTGACCACTTCACCGTGATCGACCGCAGCCTGATCGAAGGTGCACAGGAACCGGCTAGCGGCTACACGATCCAATTCACACTTACCAGAACGAAGTGAAACCGCCCATGGCAAAGGGGCGTACGAGCCTGGTTCCTATCGCATCGCTTGCCGCCCGTCTTCTGGCAGTGAACCACGCGCCGCATCCTGATCACCCTCATCGCACTCACGGCCCTGTTGGCCCACACCACCCAGAGACGAAAGACCCAAGGCCTGGTACGAATCGAATTGATCCACGGGCGTGAACGACCTCACATCAAGCGACCCGAACGCAAACAGCTAGCGCATATCCGGCAATATGGCTCCCTCGTCCACTTCTCAGGTAGCGCATATGTGCCGATATGCGCTACCTGGTCACGGTTGTGCTGACTTCCGCCTCTCGAGTACGGCGATCCGTCGTGCAGCGGCTATGAGGGGAGCGTCGAGCGCAGATGAGACGCCCCGGCGTGTGCCGGGACGTCTCGTCTTGTCGCGTTACCCGTTGCTTTTCATCCCTTGGGGAATCCGCCGTGGGACACGTCAACCCAAACCAGCCTGTGGTCAGAGGCGCCAACGAGCGGGAACAGTGGAGCGCTGCTTAAGGGCCAGAACACACCGTCGTCGCGGATCTGGAGTGCTTTGCCGGGGAGTACGTAGTCGGCTCGAAGGTTGCCGGGTGCGCCACCGAAGGGTGGCGGGGGGTTGCCATCGAAGAAGTCGGCGGTGTCGAACGCTGGATCGCTGAGGTGCAGCGTGTTGGCGTTGCCCTGCAGTGCCGACTGTTCTGTCCCGCCGAGGCTCGACGGCGTTGACTTGTACTTCACTTTTGGGTTGTCCCGCAATTGCTGGATCGACCCTGGAATTGAGTCGCCATCGACCGGATCAGAGTTCTGGTCACCCGCAATGACGAAGAGACTGAGCGGCCGCCGGGGGTTGAGACGCGATTGCCGCAGGACCCGCGACGCTACGAAAGGAACAGAACGATGACACTGCAACTAGGGGACACGGCGCCGGACTTCACTGCCGAGACGACTGAGGGAACGATCAGCTTTCACGACTGGATTGGTGACGGCTGGGCGGTGTTCTTCTCGCATCCGAAGGATTTCACCCCGGTCTGCACCACGGAACTGGGCTATGTGGCGAAGCTGAAGCCGGAGTTCGACAAGCGCAACGTGAAAGCCATCGGCCTCAGTGTCGACTCTGTCGAGGATCACGTGGCCTGGTCGAGAGACATCGCAGAGACACAGGGGGTTGCACCCAACTTTCCGATGATCGGCGATTCGGATCTCGCAGTTGCCAAGCTGTACGGAATGATTCACCCCAATGCCACCGGGGGCGCTGAGGGGAGAACCGCGGCCGACAACTCGACGGTGCGTAATGTCTACATCATCGGGCCGGACAAGAAGCTGAAGCTGATCATCACTTATCCGATGAGCACCGGGCGCAACTTCGATGAAGTACTGCGAGTTATCGACTCGCTCCAACTGACGGCAACCAAGCAGGTGGCGACGCCCGTAAATTGGAATCAGGGTGAAGACGTGATCATCCTGCCGTCGGTGAGCGACGAGGCGGCCGAGGAGAAGTACCCGGACGGCTGGACGACGGTCAAGCCCTACCTGAGGGTGGTTC
>CAXMPS010000360.1:0-9503 GCA_964194995.1 uncultured Gammaproteobacteria bacterium
GTAGGCGGCAGCCGACATGACCCTCGTCGTTGCTGCCCATCAGGTGGGAAAGGTCTTCGGCACCGGATCAGACTCCGTCGAGGCTCTCGCGGGCATCGATCTGTCCATTCCACAGGGAGACTTCATTTCGTTGATTGGTCCTTCGGGATGTGGGAAGTCGACGCTGCTTCGGCTCATCGGGGATCTGCTCGAGCCGACATCGGGGAAGCTGCAGACCAACGGCAAAGAGCCGTCAGAGGCTCGCCTCGACCGTGACTACGGAATGGTGTTCCAGTCGGCGACCCTGCTTGATTGGCGGACCGTCCGCAAGAATGTCGAATTGCCGCTGGAGATCATGGACATCGCAGCCGATGAGCGGTCGGAACGCGCCGACAAGATGCTCGAACTGGTCCAACTCGACCATTTCGGCGACCACCACCCATGGCAGCTTTCGGGTGGAATGCAGCAGCGAGTTGCCATCGCGAGAGCTCTCGCCTTCGAGCCATCTCTGCTACTGATGGATGAGCCTTTCGGAGCGCTCGATGAGATGACCCGGGAGTTGATGCAGCAAGAGGTGCTCCGACTCTGGAGGGAGACGGGTATCTCGGTGGTGTTTGTGACGCACTCGATACCCGAGGCAGTTTTTCTTTCCTCCAGCGTTGTGGTGATGACGCCGCGACCGGGTCGGATTAGTCAGGAGATCACCATCGACCTGCCGATAAAAAGAGACCAGGACACCCGCGAGGATCCTCGCTACTTTGAACTGATCACCGAGGTTCGAGAAGCGCTGCGTCGGGGAGAAGCATGACCGAGCGCGACGACGTCATAGGTGAGAGTCATGAAACGGATGTCTTCACAGCCTTTGAAGGCGACCTCCCTGTCGGTGGACGGAAGCCCTCCGCGATCAGGAACTTCAGCGGAAAGTACCTACCGGCGCTTGCATCTTTCCTTGTCGTGATCTTTCTTTGGGAGGGCCTCACCCGTGCATTTGATGTCGAAACCTTTGTGCTTCCGAAGCCCAGCGAGATCCTGACGAGTTTCGTCGAGACGTGGGACACGGTCTGGGGTGCTGGGTTCCGCACCCTCTTCGAGGCTGTTGGCGGTTTCGTCATTGGGGTGTCGGCCGCAGTCGTGACGTCCCTGGCGGCGTCCCGGTGGATTCGATTCAGGGATGGAATGCTGCCCATGGCGATCGCTCTGAGTGCCACACCCATTATTGCCCTGGCTCCGATTTTCAACAATTGGTTCACCATCACGAGCCCTTTCTCGAAAATGGCGGTGGTGGCAGTGCTGGTCTATTTCCCGGTGATGATCAACACGACAAGGGGCCTGCAGGAGGTGGACCAACGCGAACTCGAGTTGATGCGCTCGGTTGCCGCGTCCCCGGGCGAGACTATGCGGCGAGTGCGTATCCCCCATGCGCTTCCCTTCTTCTTCGCATCGCTCAAGGTGGCCAGCGCGCTGTCGCTGATCGCGGCGATCGTTGCCGAATACTTCGGGGGGCCACAGGATGTATTAGGTCAATACATCATCAATCGGGCGAACCTCTTTCAGTTTCCTGATGCTTGGGCCGCGATCTTGGTGGCATCGTTGCTGGGCGTTGCGTTTTACATCCTCATCCTCGGAGCCGAGCGTTTGTTCATGCCCTGGCACGTTTCATTTCGAACCGGCAAGTAGCTGCGTTTTTCCCACTCTGCATATGCCAAAGCGATGAGCCGATAAGGTGAACATCTGTTCCAAATCAACAGGAGGAAAAGTATGAAAATGTCTCTGTGGCGCCGTCAGATCTTGTTGATCGCGATGTTTGCTTTGGTTGTCGCTGCCTGTGGTGATAGCACAGGTACCGGAGGAAGCGCCGAAGATTGTGATGAAGTCGACGAGGTGAGACTCCAGTTGCAGTGGTTCGCCCAGTCGCAATTTGCCGGCTATTACGTCGCCCTGGACAACGGTTTCTATGCGGACCAGTGCCTCGACGTCGAGATACTCGAAGGTGGAGTCGACATCGTTCCCCAACAGGTCCTGGCCACCGGTGGAGCCGAGTTTGGCCTTGCGTGGGTGCCTAAAGCCTTGGTGTCGCGTGAAGGCGGAGCGGACATCGTCAACATCGCCCAGGTGTTCGAGAGGTCCGGGACTCTCGAGGTCTCCTTTGCCGACTCGGGGATTACGTCTCCCGAGGATTGGGCCGGAAAAACCGTTGGGAACTGGGGCTTTGGCAACGAGTTCGAACTGACCGCAGCCATCTCCAAGTTCAACGTTGCGGATGTGGAACTCATTGGGCAGGACTTCACGATGAATGCCCTTCTCAACGGTGAGATCGACGCCGCCGAGGCCATGATCTACAACGAGTACGCCCAGGTGCTCGAGACGATAAACCCTGATACTGGAGAGCTGTATCAGCCCGAAGACCTGAACGTCATCGATTTCAACGAGATCGGGACTGCGATGCTCCAGGATGCCGTGTGGGTCGACGCCGAATGGATAGCCGAGGCCGGAAACGAGGACGTCGCGACTCGCTTCCTCACCGCCTCGTTCCGCGGGTGGATTCATTGCCTGGACAACTTCGACGATTGCGTCAATGTCGTCCTCGACAACGGGTCGACGTTGCCGGCCGGGCACCAGGAGTGGCAGCTCAATGAGATCCTGGCTCTTATCTTCCCCGCCACTGCGGGCATCGGGGTCATGAACGCCGAACTCTGGGATCTGACTGTTGCGATTGCCACCGAGCAGATTCCGGAGCTTCAGGGAGTCGATATCTCTGATGACGCTTATCGGACCGACCTGGCCGAGGCAGCCATCGGCAACATCGGCAGCCTGGACACCGACGGCGATGGCTACTCCCATCGCGACATCGAGCTGAAGGAAGGTGGCGAGTAGCGGAGATCGACGGTGAACTCGGCCTGAGGCCGGTTCGACGAGATTGAGATAAGGCGAGGGGTTTACCCCCCTCGCCTTACCACTAGTGGTCTGTCGCACAAATGCTTCGAGTGTGTCTCCTAGGCATCGGCGTTCGAATCGCAAGGACGCACAACGAAGCCGCACTCGATCGTGCGGCAAGGCGGAGGACGTAGCGAGCGGCGTCAAGGGCCGAAGAGACGCCGGAGCCATTTGTGAGATGGGCCACTAGGTTTGGGCTCAACGTCGTCAGAAAGGATTCCGATGCCAAACGTCGTCAGAGCCGCCATCGTTCAAACCGCATGGACGGGCGACAAAGACTCGATGATCAAGAAGAACGTCGACTACGCACGGCAGGCGGCCGAGCAGGGCGCGCAGGTGATGTGCTTCCAGGAACTGTTCTACGGGCCGTACTTCTGCCAGGTCCAAGAGAACGAACACTTCGCCTATGCCGAGCCAATCCCCGACGGGCCAACCACCAAGTTGATGCAAGATCTGGCGAAGGAGACCGGAATGGTCCTGGTCGTCCCAATCTTCGAGATGGAGCAGGAAGGCTTCTACTACAACACCGCATCTGTGATCGATGCCGATGGGACCTATCTCGGCAAGTACCGCAAGAACCATATCCCGCATGTCAAGGGTTTCTGGGAGAAGTTCTACTTCCGCCCCGGCAACCTGGGTTATCCGGTATTCGACACCGCTGTCGGCAAGGTCGGCGTATACATCTGTTACGACCGGCACTTCCCTGAAGGTTGGCGTGCCCTCGGCCTCAACGGGGCCAAGATCGTCTTCAACCCCTCGGCCACCAGCCGCGGGCTTTCGATGTATCTGTGGAACCTGGAGCAGCCCGCGTCGGCCGTGGCCAATGAGTACTTCATCGCGGCGATCAACCGCGTCGGCAAGGAGGAGTTCGGCGACAACGACTTCTACGGGTCCTCCTACTTCGTTGATCCGAGGGGTCAGATCGTCGGCGATTCGGCGTCGGACACCGAAGAGGAGTTGGTCATCCAAGACCTCGATCTCGACACGGTCGAGGAGGTTCGCCAACAGTGGGCGTTCTATCGCGACCGCCGGCCTGACGCCTATCAGGATCTCGTCGCACCCTAAGGAGGGCCAATGCCACGTTCAGTTATCAAGGGCGGCACAGTCGTCACTTCTACCGAGCAGATGCTGTCGGACGTCCTCATCGACGACGAGAAGATCGCCGCCTTGGCCGCACCCGGTAGTCACGACTGGGAGGCCGGCGCCGACAAGGTCATCGACGCCACCGGGAAGTATGTGATCCCGGGGGGCATCGACGTGCATACTCACATGGAGCTCCCCTTTGGCGGCACCAAGGCAGCCGATACGTTCGAGACCGGCACCCGGGCCGCTGCTTGGGGTGGCACCACCACGATCATCGATTTCGCCGTCCAGGCAAAAGAGCAGAACCTCATGGACGGGTTCGAGGCCTGGATGAATAAGGCGGATGGAAACTGTGCCATCGACTACGGATTTCATCTGATCGTCGGCGATGTCACCGACCAGTCGCTGAAGGAGATGGACATCGCTTTTGATGAGGGAGTCACCTCCTTCAAAATGTTCATGGCCTATCCCGGCGTGTTCTATTCGACAGACGGTGAGATCTTCCGTGCGATGCAGAAGGCAACGGAGATCGGCTCGACGATCATGATGCACGCGGAGAACGGCATCGCCATTGACGTTCTGGTTGAGCAGGCCCTGGCCAGGGGTGAGACCGACCCGATCTACCACGGGCTCACCCGACCCCCGATCCTCGAAGGCGAGGCCACCCATCGGGCGATCAAGCTCGCCGAACTGGCCGGGTGCCCTATCTACATAGTCCACATGTCCGCCACGGAGGCGCTCCTGGAGCTGACCATGGCCCGTGACGACGGGCAAAACGCCTTCGGCGAGACCTGTCCCCAGTATCTGTTTCTGTCGTTAGATGATCTCGGCAACGGCTACGAGGGGGCCAAGTTTGTTTGCTCGCCCCCGATGCGCGATCGGGCCGAGGAGCATCAGGAAGCTCTTTGGAAAGGTCTGGCGACCAATGACCTTCAAATCGTCTCGACGGATCACTGTCCGTTTTGTTGGGACGATCATCCCGAGTTCGGAACCCAGAAGCAGCTCGGGCGAGACAGCTTCGCCTCCATCCCCAACGGGCTGCCCGGCGTGGAGAACCGGATGGAGCTGATCTACCACGGCGGCGTGCACGAAGGCCGGTTGGGACTGAACCGATACGTTGAGGTGACATCGACCACACCGGCCAAGATGTTCGGCCTCTACCCCCAGAAGGGGACAATCGCAGTCGGCTCCGATGCGGACGTCGTCGTCTTTGATCCCGACGAGGTGCACACAATCAGTGCCGAAACCCATCACATGTGGGTTGATTACTCGTGTTACGAGGGCCTGGAGATCACCGGGAAAGTCGAGACCGTCCTCAGCCGGGGCAAGACCATCATCGAAGACGGCGCCTATCACGGATCTGCAGGCGACGGCCGCTATCTCCGCCGTGGAACCAACCAGTATCTGATCTGACAGGACAAAATGCGAGAACTGCCGGGTAGCGAGTAGTCCGTGGCGATCACAACAGTTGGTGATCTGAGGTCCCACGTCGCTCTTGCGACCAGGGTCGAGCTTTCGACAATTCCGCCCTACCTCTATGCGATGTACTCGATCGAGGATCAGCAGTCGGTCTCAGCACGTCTCATCGCCAGCGTGGTAGTCGAGGAGATGCTCCACGCCTGTCTGACCACCAACCTGCTGCTAGCGATCGGTGGCGAGCCCGAGTTCGGATATGACATGATCACCTCATACCCGAGCTTTCTGGCACACCACACGCCCGACCTCTTGCTGGAGCTGAAGGCATGCACGCCTGAATTGGTCCGAGAGACGTTCATGGCGATCGAGAGCCCACGAGCTCCGGGGGCGGTCCCAGAAGAGGACATCTACGAGACTTTGGGCCAGTTCTACGCAGCCTTGGAGCAGGCACTAGACAATCTCGATGCCACCACCGATCTTTTCGCCAATCATCAGCCCGAACGCCAGCTCTCGGACTCCGCCTATTACGCCCCGGTCGCCTACGACGCCGAGGACAGTGGCGGTCTAACGCTCATTCACGATCGGGTCAGCGCCGACCAGGCACTGGAGATCCTTATTCACCAGGGCGAAGGGCTGAGCACCGAGCGATGGGCCGATCCCGACCATCAAGAGCTCACCCACTATTACAAGTTTGAGCGGATCGCCGACGGGACGGCTCCGATCGGACCGGTGTGGCCGGTGCTCGACAATCCCCGGACCGCGGACTTCCCCGAACGACTGCGGGGAGTGTCAAACCTGTTCAACGCCTGCTACGGGCTGGTCTACGTCACCATGAGCGATCTCTATACCGGAACCCAAGACCAAGGCGCGGCCATCGATCGCCTTTATGCGCTGATGTCCGGCTGCTTGGCCCCCACGGCGCAATATCTGGCTCGCCAGCCGGTGACCGATGACCGAACCGCGGGAGCCACTTTCGAGGTGTATCGGTTCGGAGGGGACCCCTGGAGAGAGACGATCGGGTTGGCAGAAACCGTGAGCGAGGACCACCACGAACTCGAGGAAGTGGCATCCCGAATCTCAGGGTTGGTGATGGCATGAGGCCCGGGCACCGTACCCGGTCGGATCTGAACTTCGGCCGGCGGCTCCTGCTTAGATCCTCGCAGGTCGAGGAGAGTGCGTGCAGGTAAAAGGAATCATCTGGGTTGGGTCTGCAACCGAGGAACTGAATGAGACGGCAGCATTCTTCGCCCAGCATCTTGGGATGAAGATCACAGACGAAGTGCCAGGGTTCACCCGCCTCGTAACCCAGAACGGGGACCGGGTCGAGCTATTCGGTCCAAACTCGGTTGAACACGATCATCTCGATACAGGGCCGGTGGCCGGCTTCTGGGTTGATGACGTCGAGGAGGCGCAGCGGGAACTGCAAAATGCGGGGGTGGATGGCGTCACCGACCTCGAGCACGGTCCCGACGGACACCGGTGGTTCTACTTCCGGGCTCCTGATGGGAGATTCTACGAATTGTGCGAACACCCGCGTCCCCGGCCTGCCAAGGGTGGGCTGTCCTGGGATTGAAGGATGGTCGCGGTTTAGCCCGAGCGAAAGCCGTTCGCGTCATTTTCCCCGCTTGATGAGCCGAAAGCCGATATGGCTGGAGGAAGTGTCGATCATCTGTGGCTGGCGGGCCGCAGGCCGGTAACGGAAGCAGTACTGGATCGTGCATAGGTGAGAACCGCCTTTGACAACCTTGCGGGGGATGGGCGTTCCGGGCTGTAGCGGGTCGAGACTTGCCTTCATCGACCCACCGCGAGAATCCGCCGGTGCGCAACAGGGAGAATCGTCTGTGATGTCGGATCGATCCTGATACCAGTCGTCAGTCCACTCCCAGACGTTGCCGGCCATGTCATGGAGGCCATATCCGTTTGGCTCGTAATGACCGACCGGGCTGGTCCGAACCCAGCCATCGAGCTCGGTGTTCTCATAGGGGAACCCACCCTGCCAGGTGTTCGCTCTCGGCTCGGTCTCCTGTGAGTCGTCATCACCCCAAACGAACTCGGCGCCGTCCAAGCCACCCCGAGCTGCGAACTCCCATTCGGCTTCTGTCGCCAACTCCTTGCCGGCCCACTCTGCATATCCGGTTGCGTCCGGGTAGGCCACGTGTACGACGGGATGATCCTCGAGTCCCTCCAGTGAGGAGCCGGGCCCAGTGGGGTGCCTCCAGTCGGTGCCCGGAGCCCAAGCCCACCAGTTCCCATGGGCCCGCAGATCCACCGGTCCTTCGGTCATGTTGAATAGCAGCGACCCCGGGACGAGGTCCACTGGTTTGGCACCCGGGTACAGCGCCGGATCGGGCGCCACCTCGGCCATCGTGACATGGTCGGTTGCTTCCACGAACTCGGCGAACTCGCGATTGGTCACGGTGCTTCGATCCATCCAGAAGCCATCGACGGAAACCCGCCGCACGGGACCTTCGTCGGAATAGTGGTCGTCGGAGCCCATCTCGAACTCACCACCGGGGATCCACGCTTGTTCGTGGCTCATATGCTCTTCACTGCTTGCATTTCTGGTGGTCGGTCGCGACGCGCTGTGGCTGGGTGATCACGATGATGTGGGCGACGTCTTCATAGTCGGGGTGATTATCGTCCCTCGCCATGCGTTTCGTTATTACCTTCCTGTCAACAGCGGCATCGCTGTGGATTGCCGTATGGCTGGTCAATGGCCTGGAGTTTGATGGCGGATGGTGGCAGTTCCTGATCGTCGCAGCCATCATGGGACTCGCCAACGCCATCGTGAGGCCGATCCTCATGTTGTTCAGCCTCCCACTGATAGTGCTGACCCTCGGGCTGTTTCTCGTGATCGTGAACGCGGCCGTGCTTCAACTCGTCGTCTGGCTGTCCGGACCCAGCGTCTTCGACCTTGGCCTGACTTCGACCGGTTTCTTCTGGGCCACTTTCTGGGGTGCGGTGGTTATCTCGGTGGCGGGGTGGGTTATCGGCATTTTCATGCCCGACCGCTCCTGATCAGGGTCACACCCATGTTCTCCTCAACGATGGCGGATCAGATCAGTCCCTTCACCATCGATGTTCCTGACGATGAGCTCGACGACCTCCGTCAGCGACTGCACAACACACGCTGGCCTGAGGCCGAACTGGTCGATGACTGGTCTCAAGGCATCCCGCTGTCGTATGTCAAGGAGGTCTGCGATTACTGGGCCGACGAATACGACTGGCGCGCTCGGGAGGCGGCCCTCAATCGCTTCGACCAGTTCACCACCGAAATCGACGGTGTCGGCATCCACTTCGTTCACATGAGGTCGCCCCACGAGAATGCCCTGCCGCTCATCATCAGTCATGGGTGGCCTGGCTCGATCGTCGAGTTCCACAAGGTTCTCGAGCCGCTCACCGATCCAACAGCTTACGGGAGTGACGCTGCCCACGCCTTTCACGTCGTGGCGCCGTCGCTGCCCGGTTTCGGGTTTTCGGGCAAGCCGACCGAGACCGGCTGGGGCGTCGACAAGATCGCCGACGTTTTCGCCGAGCTGATGGCCCGGCTTGGCTACGAGAGCTATGTCGCCCAGGGTGGCGATTGGGGGTCGGCGATCACCACCGCTCTTGGCGCCGTCCACCCCGACCAATGCGCTGCCATTCATCTGACGCTGGCAATGGGGCTTCGTCCGAAGGCCGACGGTGACCTCACTGGTGAGGAGCAGCGCGCGATGGACCGAATCCAGTACTACGTCGACTGGGATTCCGGCTACTCGAAGCAACAGTCGACCCGGCCCCAGACCCTCGGCTACGGCCTGGTCGATTCACCAGCCGGCCAGGCGGCGTGGATACTTGAGAAGTTCTGGGCCTGGACCGACTGCGACGGCCACCCGGAGAACGCGCTCAGCCGGGACGAGTTGCTCGACAACATCATGTTCTATTGGGTGGGCGGCCACGGAGCGTCGTCGGCACGTATCTACTGGGAGAGCTTCGGTCGAGGCATCCGGCACACGGTGTCGATCCCTTCCGGGTTCAGCGTATTCCCCAAGGAGATCGTGCCTCCGGTGCGGAAGTGGGTCGATGAGTACTACACCGACGTCCGGCACTGG
>CAXMPS010000361.1:0-7178 GCA_964194995.1 uncultured Gammaproteobacteria bacterium
CCCAGCATGCAGTAGAACGAGATCCGGCCCCGCCCCACTAGTGTCATATGCGATACGAGTTCCGACCGCGTCGGCGAAATCTGTCACGCCCAAAGAGTACGCGACGCCACAACACCCCGCCCATAACCGGCATTATGTGCGGTTCCTGACGCCGCGATCAGCGCAAATAGGTGCCTTTATGTGCGGGTCGGTCTGCCGAAGTCCACCCATCCAGTGAACGTGCCGTATAGCCCATATGGGTCGCGGAAGGGAGTCGCCAACAGGTCTAGATCTTCGCTCGAAATAATCGTGGGCGTGGAGAGGAGTCCGGCGGGCCTCCCGATAATCCTCAATGTCCCCGGATTCCCCGGAATTGGATCGTCGGGGCGTTCAAGGGGCCCGCCGTATCTCCCATTTGGCGGACCCGAACGCTTGGCCCCGCCAATACAGCAGAATCATAGGTGTCGAGTTCGTTGTCCGGCAAAAGGGTCGAGAGGACCGCATACGACGTTTACCCCAGGTTTGTCCCAGGGCTTCGTTGTCGGGCTCCTTCGAGGTAGACATATGACCCGGGGCATATGTCTACCTTCCTGAAAAGAGTTCTCGGATAGCACATCGCCATACCGGATCACCCCTCGATGAGTGCCGTTGGTGTGCGTATCGTTTGGTCGAATATCGGTCGTGAAAGTGTTTCGCGCTCTCGACACTGCAGCGGATGTGACGTCTATCCTCGGCTGCGGTTCGACCACTTCAAGCGGAGCCGTGTGCCTGAACCACTCTGACCTTGAAGCGATGCCCCCGAAAACATGAGCCAGGACAACGGCCAGATTCTTGCGGACTACGACCAGGCTGAGAAGGCTCTGATTCGCCACGAACTGGAGTGGTGGTGTGCCCCGCCGAATAGGGCGGCCGCCGTTCATGCAGTCGCCGGCGGGGGCGACGAACACCAGGTGCTGGTCGAGGCTGTCGAGGCTTTGGACGCTGCCAGGGAGAGATCTTCATTACGAGCGACCCGGAGAATGACAAGGGCCAGACGTAAGCGGCATCAAACCCGGGCCGATCCAAACATGCCCCGCCCATAACCGGCATTATGTGCGGCCGGCTTGGGCGTGATCAGCGATGTGAGGGGAACATAAGTGCCGTTATGTGTGGGGGCGTAGGGTTCAGATTGGTGGAGACGTGTCTTTGGAGGCAGTCGCATGGTGAGGCCCGGCCCCCCTCTTCTTCCTTCCGTTCTTCTTCCGCCGGGGTCCCCGCCCCCTCCCCCCGCCCCTCTCCGCCTCTCAATTCCGCACGCTTCCGCCCGAGCCGTTAGGGCGTATGGCGAGGTGGCGTTTCGTTGAAGGCGTCGGCCAGCGGATCTGAATCGCGGGAGAGTGACTGCGGCGGTTGTAGAGGGGAGTGCCTCGCGCCGACTTGGCCATCGGACGCCGGGAAGTCCGACACGAGCCGACGCCGCTCTGCGAACTGTGCGGAAAGCCGGTTGCCCCGGTCGCCATGCTGAATCGCATCGAAGAAATGCTCGGAGAAGGCGGAACAGCGACGATGGCACTCATCGGTAGTCGTTGCGTCGATTGCAGGGGGCGCTGAGGCCCGGGAGCTCCCGATGATCACCCGAGGAAGCTCTCGATGAGCCTCACACGGTGATGACGACCTTCCCCTGGGCGTGTCCTTCTTCGAGATAGCTGAGAGCCTCGGGGATCTGAGCGAACTCCATAGTTCGGTCGATGACGGGTGATTTCTCCCGCTTCGGTGAGTCCGGTCAGTGTTTCCAGGTCCTCTTTGTTCGCCTTCGCAACGTACGCCCGGAATCGCTGACCCAAGAAGGGAAACAGCAGAAGCGCCTTCAAGGTCCGGCCAACAGCTCCGAACCAGTTGCCACCACCTTCTCCGCCGATGATTACAAGTGTTCCGTTCGGGGTGAGGGCAGGTCTGAGGATCGACAGAAGTGGGCGGGCCGGAACGGCCCGCCCACCCTTTCTTCAGGTCTTCTAGAGCGCGAAGGCGCGAAGCATCGAAGTCTCGGCCAGGCCGTGCCATTCTTGGACCGAGTCGCGGAACTCGCGCCAGGGCTCGAGAATCGACGCAAACGTGGCATTCTCTGCAGCGACGTCGTCGAGAACACCTTCGAAGTCTTCCTTAAAGGCACTCAGGACGTCGTCGGGGAATTCCCTGATCTCGGCCACTGCCTCGACCTCGGCCAACGCCTGGGAGTTGAACACGTCGTAGTTGGCCATCGTTTGGAGATTGGCCGCCTTGGCGGCGTTCTCGACGGCCGCCTTGTACTCCTCCGGTAGCTCGTTCCAGAGTGTGAGCGGCATCTGCACTTCGAGTGAGGTGCCAGGCTCCCACCAACCGGGGTGGTAGTAGAAGAGCTCGCTGCCCAACTCGGTCAAGCCGAGAATGACATCGTCATGGGGCCCGACCCATTCGGCCGCGTCGATCGCCCCGGTCTCGATAGATGTGATGATGTCGCCACCGGCCACCGACACCTGTTCGGCACCAAGGTTGTTGAAGCTCCGTCCGGCCAGACCGGGGATTCTCATCTTGAGACCCTGCAGGTCGGCCACCGAGTTGATCTCCTTGGTGAACCAGCCACCCATCTGCACACCGGTGTTACCGGCCGGGAATTGGATGAGCCCGAACTCCTCAGCGTAAAAGTCCTGCAGCATTTCCAGACCACCGCCCGCGTACAACCAAGCGTTCTGCTGACGGGAAGTGAGGCCAAACGGCACGGCGCTCCCAAACTGGGTGGCAGGATGGAGGCCAACGTAGTAGTAGGAGGCGGTGTGCCCGGCCTCGGCACCACCGTCGCGGACGGTCGGCAAAATCTCGAGCGGGGGAACCAGCTCACCGCCGACTCGAGGAGTGATCGAGAACCTTCCGCCTGTCAGTCTGGCCACTTCGTCGGCAAAGACCTGTGCCCCCCCGCCAATGGTCCCGATCAGTGAGGCGGACCAACTGGTCGGCATCTGCCACTCGAGCACCGGCAGGTCGGACTGGGAAAGATCGACCTCGGTGGTCTCGGTGGTTTCGCCCCCCGTCCCGCCTGCGGCGGTGGTAGCAGTGGCGCCGGTGCCGGTGTCACTGGTGGTGTCCGATGTGGTGCATGCTGCCAGGAGGGTGCCGGCAGCAGCAAACCCAGCGACACCTATGAAATCGCGGCGGCTAAGGCCGGTGCCCTCGCTGTTCTGAGTCTCCTCGGGGGTGGGATTGTCGCTCATGTCCTGTGACCTCCTCCGGTCGTCAGCCAGTCATTGCATTGTGCCCTGTCGGACGACGTCGTGCGGGCATAACCGCCAATAACTTGTCATCCGCTCGGAACAAAAATGTTGAAGGATGTTTCGACGATCCCGGGGAAGAACCCCAGAACCACCAACGCCGCGCCCTGTAGCACCATGAACGGGAGGGCTCCCTTGTGGATGTCGGCGGTCTTGACCCCGTCAGGAGCCACGCTCTGTAGGTAGAACAGGGAGAAACCCACCGGAGGTGATATGAACGCCATGTTCAGGTTCACAGCCATCAACACCGTGAACCAGAGCTTCTCCTGAATTGTGAACCCAAGCGCTTCCATGGCCGGCACGAAGATGGGCACCACGATGAAGGTGATTTCGATGAACTCCAGGTTGATGCCCAGCAGGAACACGGCGATCATCGCCACGATCACAAAGCCGACTTTGCCTCCGCCGATGCCCGCCAAGAAGTCGGCGGTGGCATCGGCACCTCCCAACTGCTGAAACATGAGCGAGAAGAAGGACGAGGCAAAGAGCAACGTCATGACCAGGATGCTGATGTTGGCGGTGGACCTCGCGGCTTCCTTGAGAGCTTTCGGCGTGAGGCGCCAGCGGGGCATGATGTGGGTCGCGCCGGCCCGGATTAGGAGTTTGTCCGACCAGTAGGCCATCACCGCGAGAATGAGTGCCCCGAGGACGCCGACCGCTCCCGACTCGGAAGGAGTGGCCACGCCCTGAAAGATCGAGTAAAGAACTGCGACGATCAGGAGGATGATCGGGACGACGGAAAAGAGCACTTCGAGTGCCAACACCTTCCCGGTCAGTGTTCGTTCCTCAACAGGCATCGCCGGACCGACCCCAGGACGTGCATAGGACACTCCCACGGCATAGATGACGTACAGCGCGCTGAGTATGAGGCCCGGGAGCAAAGCGGCGGCGAACAGTCCGAGGATGCCGACCCCCATCTGCTGGGCGAGAAGGATCAGCACCAGGCTCGGCGGCAGCAGTTGGGCAAGGGTTCCCGACGCGATAATCACTCCGGTGGCGAGCTTGTGGTCATAACCGAGGCGGATCATGGCCGGCAGGGAGAGAAGACCCATGACGATCACCGTGGCGGCCACCACGCCGGTGGCGGCCGCCAGCAGGGTGCCGACCAGCACCACGGCCGCGGCGACTCCTCCCTTGATCGGACCGAGCAACATTCCTATGGCAGTCAGCAATCGCTCGGCCAGCCCCGATCGTTCGAGAATCGCTCCCATCAACACAAAGAACGGCACAGCCAGGAGCGTCGAGTCCGATACCGCGCCAAACCAACGGCTCGGCAACGTATTGAGAGTGCTGGGGTCGAAGGTCCCCGTGGCGGCACCGATGAACGAAAACATGAGTGCCGTCGACGCGAATGAGAATGCCACGTTGTATCCAACGAGGATCATGGCCACGAAGACCACGAACATCACGATCGCAAGGGAGACTCCTAGATCCACTTATTCCACCCTGAGAGGTGCTTCGGAAGTCGCCACTCCGGCAAGATCCTCGTTGCCCATCAACACCAGTATTTGCTTGATGATCTCGGCGATGATTTGCGCGGCCATCAAGAAAAACCCCAGAAGGATCATCAACTTGATCGGACCCCGGGGAAGCCCTCCGGCGTCAGCTGACTGCTCCCAGATCTCCCACACTTTCCAGGTGGACCACGATCCATCGAAGGATCGGCCCATGCCCGACAGTGCCCAACCCCACAGAATGTTCATCGACATGATCAAGAACGGCAGGAACAGGACGGAGTGAATGACCAAATCGATGATGGCTTTGGTCTTGTTCGAGAAGTTGGCCCACCAAAAATCGATGCGGGGATTGACTCCCGCGTGAACGCCGTAGCTGAGACCGAGGAGAATCAGGGCACCGAATAGCATCCATTGAAGATCGAAGATCTCGCCGATGATGATGTCGCGCTCGATGTACCGCGCCACATAGCGAGTGACGACATTGAAGAGACCAAGCACGAAGATGACCCATGCCAACACCCACGCAACGTTTCCAGCGGCGGTGGTCGTCGCCTCGATAGCCCTCAGTACTCGGTATAAGACACCCCTGATCCCGCCAGGAATCTCCACCGGCCGGAGGTCCTCCCGCTTCTTGGAAAAGCCGAAAATCAGCCCTTCCGCAACCGTCGAGATATCAGGTTCTAGATCTTCTGGATGCGGGCCGCTCAATCGACCTCTCCCACATGGGCTATGCGTTACTTTTCTGACGTTACAGCAATGGCCTCCTCGCAGGCCCGACTGAGCGGGAGCTTCTCATACCCACGACACGAATAACCCTGGTGGCAGCAATCCTGCTATTCGTCATGGGAGCGGGTTGCGCTTCTGTCGGGTCCGAACCCGCCGACCGGGCTGAGCCCTATGACCCAGTCCGGCGGGCCGTCCGGCTCGAGACCACAGGATGCGGTTATGCCTCCGGGCGGACCGGTTCGGGGGTGGCGGTGGGCGATGGCCTGGTGCTCACGGTGGCCCATGTTGTCGTCCAGGCGGACGCTATCGCTGCCTCGGTGGGAGATGGCGAACCTGTGACCGCCGTCGTCACATCCGTCGACCTGAGTCGGGACCTTGCTCTCCTTCGCCTGCCACCCAATGGGATTCCGGACGTCGAGACGGCAACGGTTGACGAAGGTGCCGAGGGCCTAATCGTCGGTGGCGCGGCCTCGGGAACGGTTTCGTTCGAAGTCAAGGAGGTGGTGACGCTGACAATCGAGGAAGTGTTCGGAACAGATCGTCATAGCCGAAAGGGATACTCGGTTGCGGCAGTGACCGCCAGTGGAGACTCTGGTGCAGGGGCCTATGACGAAGAGGACCGGATGATCGGCATCGTGTTTGCTACCGGCCAGGACGATGCGACGAGCTGGATCACATCCAGCACCGAGACCTCAGATTTCTTGTCCGATCACGCCACCGACGTCTCTCCGATCGTGTGCAATTCAGAGAAGTCGCGGCTGGACCTCGCGTAACCCTCAACCCCGGACTGAGATACGCGCAACGGACTCCTCCGACGACCTTGACACGGTGTAGACCAGGCCGGCCACCTCCCAATCGGCGGCTAAGACCGTTCCCCCGATCCGTTCTATGGTGACGTCAGGAGCTAGTCGTTCCAGCATTCCGGTGGCTGCCTGCCGAATCCGGCTGGCCTGGAGCAACACCAATCCGACGGAAGTCAACGCCAGGACTCTGTAGTCAGTCGAAGCGGCCACTGCCACGGCTGCGACTGCAAGGCCGACAGCGATGCGTGTCGGCCAATCATCCCATCCGACCCAGCCGGCGACGAACACCGTCACGATGAATGAAACGGCAACGAACGGGACCATCAGTCGATGACGTCGCCACATATAGGCGGCTTCCATCACGACGGCTCCCTCGTCGAGAAACCGAGCAACGGATCGAAAGAGGTTCGCCCTACGCACGGTCGGTCGAGACTAACCCTGGGCAACGTGTCTAGCGGAGTGGCTTAGCACTTGGCGGACCGTGTTACCCAAACGAACCTGCCCACCAAATCAACGGCCGGCCCAACAAACCCTCGGCTGGTTTGGTCGGGTTACGATCGTGTGTAGTCCGATCCTCTGTCCACACCGGAGAAATGAGCCGTCTTCTTCTCACCACGATCGCGGGGAGTCTTCCCAAACCGCATTGGTTGAGCACGCCTGACCAACTTTGGGCCGGGTGGCTCGCTGACGGCGAGTTTCTCGAGGAAGCGAAACGTGATGCTGTCCGTCTAGCGGTGGCTGACCAGGAGACAGCGGGATTAGACATCATTACAGACGGAGAACAGACCAGAAGCCATTTCGTGACAACGTTCATTGAGGGACTTGACGGTGTCGATTCGGAGAATCGCGCTGATGTGACGATCAGACAACGCTACGAGGCTTCTGTGCCGAGAGTGACCGGTCCGGTGTCGCGACCGGTGGGTGTTTACGTC
>CAXMPS010000362.1:0-2602 GCA_964194995.1 uncultured Gammaproteobacteria bacterium
GATGAGACGACCCAGCGAGGGCTATCGGTCTCTGGAGGGATCTTTGCCGTCGCCTTTTTCGTTGGTGTGCTCTTGGTTGGCGATCAGGCGGGAGCCTTCGCTGATTCCGAGCGAGCCTATACAGAGATCTTTTCGGACGACGCTCACCGGGTCCAGGATTTGGCCGGTTCGGTTCTGCTCATCGTTTCGGCGATCGCCTTTGGAGTGTTCGCTCACCTCCTCGCCGCCCGCGAGGAAGCGAGCCAACCACCACACCCGGCATCGGTAGTGGTACGGGTCGGCGGCACTCTGGCGGCAGCTTCGATCTTGGCGGCCGGTTCTGCGTTCCTCACGGTCCCGGCCAGCCTGCTCCTCGGTGGCTTCTATGGTGACCCGGGAATCGTTGACGCCCAGCCGATCCTGCCGCACTTCGGGTACGTCTTGCTGGTGGTAGGTGCCGCCATCCCAGCAGCAACGTTGATGGTTGCCTCGGTTCGGCTCGCCACCTACCCGACCTGGCTGGCGTGGGTCACTGTCATCGCCGCGGTACTCCTCGTGGTGACCGCAGGGTCGGTGATCACGATGGTGCTCCTCCCGATTTGGGTCGCAGCAGTCGCCGTCGTCACCAGAGGCACCGCCACTTCCGAAGGCGCCTGAACAAGCCTTCCGGTTGTCTGCAACGCGCCCATATCGGCACATATGCGCTACCTGACCAAGGGAGGGAGGCCATCCCTCCCAGCTGGCGAGGGAGCTGTAGGCGGTCTGTTGGTGGCGCTCAGATTGCGGCTTGAGTCAATCGGCTGAACCCGGCTTCGGCGGTGTTGATTCTGAGCGGTGCTCCCATAGCCATGTTGTGCGCGAGTTGGGAGAGTTCTTCGCTTGGTGTCCCGTAGATCTCAATGCTGATCGTGGCGTCCAGGAACTCGTAGGCGGTTGCGATTCGTTCGCCGGCGATTTGGACGTGGAACAGCAATGATTCGTCGTCGGGATGGATCTGGATGACCCTCATTTCGTGGGTGTCGTCATCGATGCTGATCTGGAAATGTATCTCGCGCGGATGGTTGGCTTCGAGAAACTCTACGAGCTCACGGCTGGCCTGCTTGGCGATCTCGATCTTGCCGTCTTGGATTGTGTGTGTTCCGATGAAGATCAGCGGGCCGGGCATAGCGTTTCCCTCTCTTGTTGGTCGTGGGCTATTGCGTGGTGTTGGTCAGCAGACTGCGCTCGAACAGCCTCCATATGTGTTCCGAATACTCCTCCGGGGTCCATCCCAATTCTTGGGTGAGTTCACGCCACGGTCCCGGCATCGTGATGACATAGATCAGAGCGGCTGCATCGTCGATCGACCACTGCTCGGCGAGACGTCCTTCGGCGGCGATTCGCTCGGTGACATGTTGGTGCAGCAAGTCTTGGCGGCGGTTCATCCGGTTGCGCCAGGCGGCGGCCAAAGCCTCATCCTCGTGTTGGGCGCCCTCTAAGATCTGAGAGACCCGATTGATCTTGGCGGTATACCAGGCCATCGTGTCCACCCAGCGCCGCAGCGACTCGACCCCGGTGGGCGCCCCAAAAACGTGCTCGCGCAATCGGACCGATCCCAGGCTCCGGTCGATATGGTCGACCAGTGCTACCAGCAGCCCCGATCGGTCGCCGAAATGCAGGTAAACGGCTTGGCGAGAGACACCAGCCTTATCTCCGGCTTCGGCGAGTTTGATGCTCGACCCATGCTCTTCGAGCAATTCCCACGTCGCATCGAGAATCCGACGCCGCGTTTCAGGATCTCCATAGGTTTTGGCACTGGTTGACACTATGTCAATCTACCAGGTAGGGTTACTTTACACTCCGTAAAGCACACGCCGTAAGCATGGTTTGGGATCCCGCACGGCGATTCATCACAAGGAGCAGATTGATGATCAGCGCAGAACATACCGTCGACATCCACCGGCCCATCGCGGATGTCTTCGAGTTCGTGTCCGACCAAGCAAACGAACCCTCCTGGCACACCGACGTGTTGAAAGTGAGCCCCGAAGAGCCGCTCCAACTCGGAAGCACCGTGACCTGGCTCGTCAAGTTCATGGGCCAAAACGAATACGTCAGCGAAGTCACCTCCTTCGAACCCCAACGCCGAATCGAACTCACCGCCAGGGAAGGACCGCTCAAGCCAATCCTCACCCACACCTTCGAGCAGACCAACGGCGGAACCCGATACACCCGTCATGTCCAAATCCCACTCGAGGGCATGTTCCGGCTCGTCGGACCGGTCATGAAAGCAACCGGTGCAGCCAGCAAAAGGAACACACGCTTCGCCGAAAACCTAAGAACCCTCCTCGAGGAATAGGCACCAAGCGCCGCCACATTCCCGACACACCTGCAACCATCCCGGCTAGCCCGTTGTATTGGCCAGGGAGGTTGTTGACGGGGTCAGATGTATCCCATATTGAGGACACCCAATATCGGAAGGCTTGTATGTCGGTGGATGTTCCCACCATCACAACCTCCCGGACCCGACGCGCTCACACCGCTGTTCTGCCACCAATAGCAGTTGCCAACCCATTGTCTACCAACAAGCCGAAGCAACGAATCGTGGAACACCCGCCATCGAGCAGATCACCGGCTATCAGCGATA
>CAXMPS010000363.1:0-2722 GCA_964194995.1 uncultured Gammaproteobacteria bacterium
ATCGGCGGCCAGGCGCGTCACTCGCAAGGACGAGGTTTCGCCACTCCTCGGGTCGGAATTGCGGGGCCGAGGACACCGCGAATGGCGATGACCTGGTCGTCGAGATGAGTGACATGCATTGTTCAACGGGCTCCTAAACGACTCCCCGCACCCATTCGATGTCGGCGGCCTGCTCCTTGGCGCCGCCAGGAGTCTCCACCACAATCGGCGCGCCGGCCGCGGTAATGGTGAAGGCCAGGTCCTCTTTGGGAATCTCCCCAAACCCCAGGTTCTGATGGCGATCCCGGCGCGAGTCGAACGAGTCCTTTGAATCGTTGGCGTGAACCAGGTCGATTCGTCCTGTGGCGTCGAGAATTCTCTCAACCAGCTCATCGAACGGCTCGCCGCCTGCCCACGAATGACAGGTGTCGAGGACGAAACCGACACCGAACTCTCCTATCTCGGCCCAGAGCCTCGATATCCAATGGACCCGTCTGGCCAGAGCCTTGTCACCGCCGGCGGTGTTCTCGATCAGGACAGGAACCTCAGTGTCGAGCGCTTCGAGCGCCTTGCGCCACCGCACCAGCCCTTCGTCTTGAGGGCCATCCCCTGTGACATGGCCGCCGTGAACAACCACACCCGCTGCGTCAATCTCAGACGCGGCATCACAGGTGTCCTGAAGAATCTTCCGGCTCGGTATCCGCACCCGGTTGTTGTCTGCACACAGATTGATCAGGTACGGGGAGTGGACGTATACCGGAATCGACGATCTCTTGAGGAGCGACTCGTCCTGGCGCGGGCTGGGCTTCTTCCAGGACTGCGGATTGGATAGGAATATCTGGACCAGGTCGGCTTTCCGCTCCTCGGCCTCGGCCAGCGGGTCCAACGAAGGCACATGGGCGCCGACAAGCGTCACGATGATTCCCAGATGTCCGCCGTTCGATGCCGGGCCGCCTCGACCGCATAGTCACCGATGCCCGTCGCTACTTCGGCAGGATCTTGTGACCAGTCCTGAGCCAACAATCCGAGGACCCGATCCTCAACCCAACGGGCGCCCCAGGGATGATCGGGCAGCCCTGCGCGCCCCATCACCCTGATATTGAGCAAAGAAAGAACGTCACCTTCGTCTTCGATCTCACCACCGGCGACGTCAACTACATTTGCCCACTGGATCAGATCCGGCTTCCGAAAAGGCCCTCGAAGACGCACCGCGAGACCATCGTCACGACACTCGACGACCTTGGTTGGGAAGAAGAGCTCCTTTAGCCCCCAGAGAATCAGAACACTCGCGAAGAGCAACATGGCCCAGGCGTAGATGACGTCGCGGGGCTCATATATCTGAGTGTCTTCGGGCCGGAACACGATCTCGCGAAGCCAGTTGGTGATCCGCCTGTTGGTGAGGACGTCGATCGAGATGATCAACAATGGGATGGCGCCGATAGCCAGCAGCCACATCCGAAGAGCAGACCGACGGACAACTACATCCACTACTTCACCCCCATGTCATCGGGCGATACCAGTGCCAAGTAGGGGATGCCCCGTTCTCCGAAGGCATTTTCTGCCATGCCATTTGACCGGTCGAACAGAGCAATGGCCTGTGCGACCTCGAGCCCTGACGCCAGAACGACGTCGGTCGCCTCTCCGGCGGCGCTCCCTGTGGTGGTGGTGTCCTCGAGAATCGCCACTCGAGCGCCTGGTGCGATGGGGCCAACCAGCCTGCCGCCCGTGCCATGATCCTTGGCCTCTTTCCGAATCGAATATGCCATCAGATCGCGTCCTCGCGAGCTGGCCACCATGGCAGTGGCCATCGCGATTGGGTCGGCGCCCATTGTCATCCCTCCCACGGCCTCGATCTCAGGGGAAAGAACGTCGAGGACTGCCGCTCCAACGAGCCAGGCGCCCTCGCCACTGAAGGTCGTCTGCCTGGCATCGAGATACCAAGAAGCTGTCTTGCCTGAACGGAGAGTGAAGGGTCCGTCGGTACGCAATGAATGGGTGCGGAGATGTTCGATCAGGGCGGCGCGTGACACAACACAATCGTAAAGACCGCTGCGGGCTTTGCGTTCCATCTGATGTGTCAGCACTCTGGACTACCGTCGAGCTCATGGACCTCCTTCTCATACGCCATGGCCAGCCCGACTGGGCGCCGGAACGCATCGCTAGAAACAACCCCGACTTGACCGAGCTAGGCCGTGAACAGGCGCAACGGGTCGGCCACCGACTCGGGTCGCTAGATCGTGTGGACGAACTTTGGGCGTCTCCTATGAACCGGGCACAGCAGACGAGCGGTCCGGTCGCGACCGAGTTGTCCGTCGAGGGCGAGACGCATCAATGGCTCCAGGAGCTCAAGAGCCCTCCGGAATGGGACGGTTCGCCACAGGACGAAGTGGAAAGGATCTTGATCGAGTCCCAGTTCCGCACAATGGATGAGATGTGGGACGGGTGGCCAGGTGGGGAGACCTTCAGAGCCTTTCATGAACGGGTCGTCACCGGCCTCGAAGAGACCCTCGACTCCCACGGGATTCACCCGATGCAGGAAGATCATCGCGCTCTGTGGGGACTGGACGATCCGGACAAGAGGGTGATCATCGTCGCCCACGCCGGCACCAACGCGGTCGTCCTCGGGCACCTCCTTGGGTTGGATCCGGTGCCCTGGGAGTGGGAGCGCTTCCGCCAGCCTCACACCGGAGTATCTCGGCTGACAATGGTCCGCGTGAGCACGGGATGGGCGTTCTCGCTCCGA
>CAXMPS010000364.1:0-2389 GCA_964194995.1 uncultured Gammaproteobacteria bacterium
CACGTACCCCACCGTGCGTGAACCCATCGAATCCCCCTGATACAAATTCATCGGCCTGGCGACCGCGCCAGCAGAGACACAACGAACAACGACTCGAGTGACTAGCCACCACGCCCCCAGATAGCGCATATCGGCACATATGCGCTATCTGGAGCGGCAATAGATCTACGGATTCCTGACTTCTGGGCCGGCAGAGCGCACGACTGCGGTCTCGGCGTCACACTGTCGGCGATGCGGATGCAAATTGTGCCCTACGACCCGGCGTGGCCCGTGACCTTCGAGACCCTCCGGTTGGAGCTGACCGAGGCGTTACGCCTTGTCGACATTGTCGCCATCGAGCACGTTGGCAGTACCGCGGTTCCAGGTCTTGCCGCAAAGCCGGTCATCGATATCGACGTCGTCGTTGTCTCGGGCCAGGTAGGCGCAACCATCGAGGCGCTCGAGGCCGCCAGCTATGCGCATCGAGGCGAGCTCGGGGTACCGGATCGGCATGCGTTCGTCGCGCCTGACGATGGCCCTCGACGACACGTCTATGTCGTTGTCGATGGAAGCCTCGCGCTCCGCAACCATCTGGGTATCCGTGACGTGCTCCGAGGTGATGCTGAGCTTCGCCACCGGTACGGCGATCTGAAGCGGGCGTTGTCCCAACGCGACTATGAGTCCGCCGATCAGTACGTCGCTGACAAGTCTGAGTTGCTGCAGGTCCTCCTCGAACGAGCCGGAATCAGTGACCAAGAACGATCTGCCATCAAGAACATCAACATCGTCCCCACCGACCCGCAGCCATAACGCGCAGATGTCCTAGTCTGAGCTATAATGCACCAATCCCCGTGCGGCACACATCGAGCGACCAAGATCACCCGCCCATATCGGCACATATGCGCTATTGGCCTACTCGTTCCACAACATGGGATAGAGCTGATGCGTCCCCGCTAATCCTTTCAGCTCAGCCTGAAACGGGGCTCCAAAGTGGAATGCGTCTCTACCGGCCAGCTCGGCGACAACGCTCGAAACCATCACCTCACCGCCATCGGCCGATGCGGTGATCCGGGCCGCTTTGCTCACGGTGAGCCCGATGTAATCGCCGTCCTCATGGACGACGTCCCCGGCATGGACGCCAACACGAACGGTGAGCAGCGTTGGGTCGTCCGAGGACATAGCTTGCTGGATGTCGGTAGCTGCCCTCAGCGCAGCGCGGGCCGATGCAAAGGAGAACATGCCTCCGTCTCCGAGCGTCTTCACCAACGTTCCACCCTGTCCTTCAACGACCTGTCGGAGGGTCTCGAAGTGAGATTTGATCACCCTTCGCCACGCCTCGTCGCCGAGTCGCTGCGAAATCTCGGTGGAGTCCTTGATGTCGGTGAACATGATCGTCGCTGTGCCCTCAGGCGCTGCCTGGAGGACCGTCTCGGTGGTCTCCTGATCGAGTGACCCCAACAACGAATCGAGCGTCACCGTCAACTCGAAACCGAAGACCTCCTCGTTTGGTGTACCGATGGATGTATGCCACTGGACAACCCGCCACAGACCCGCATCCAACTCAAACACTGCGGTGATCCGTACCGGCACAAGGCCTGCCGCAATCGTGGCGAGTTCGAGCTCGGCGGCTATCCAACCCACCGAACCCGACTCATAGGGTTCCAATCTCCTATAGGTGACGTCGACCAAACCGAACTCGGAAACCTGTTGCTGGAAGAGGGCGACCGACTCCGGATCGCCGCGAAAGAACTCCCGCTCGTCAGAGCCGATCCACCAAAGATCAAGAGAAGGCGAGAAGTGGTTACGGAAGGTCTGTTGGTCCTCGTCCCGCAACGCCATGAACAAACGGCGGAAGACCGCCTCAATCTCAGGTGACCGACGCATTCAGCCGAGTGTACGTCGATCCCCACCCCGCCCTTGAAGCGTGGCCAAACCACACCGCCAACTGAGACAGAAGCCTCCACCCATGCAGCCCACCCGCCCATATCGGCACATACGCGCTACCTGGGAAGGGGACGGGCCGCCCATATTGCCGGATATGCGCTACCTGAATGTCGCGACTCACTTCGGTTGCGCGACCAGATCGCCGGTTCGGGCAGGTGGCGGTACTGCCAGCCAAAGGTGACGTCACGGTTGGTGACGATGGGTCTGGCGGCTTTGGCGTCTTTCGGCTTCAGTGGCACCGGGCGTATAGGGGCGACGGGCGAACGGGAATGGCCACCGGGTACGTTTAGACATTGGCTGCGGCGACTGCGCTGCAACCGAGAGCAGAGAGAGAGGCGAAGATGAGTTTGCAGGATGCGACGGTGATAGCGACCCTCGTGGTTACGGACCTCGCCCACGCCAAAGCCTTCTATGGCGAAACGCTCGGGCTTGAGGAGCTGGGGCGATTGTCTGAGGAAGAATCCGG
>CAXMPS010000365.1:0-9326 GCA_964194995.1 uncultured Gammaproteobacteria bacterium
GCGCGCGCTGCCAGGCCAGCGTCAATCTCAACCATGAACTGGGTTCGGGTGGTTGGGACCGGTGCCGCAGCACACTGCCCTGGACCGGATGACATCGATCCAGACCCAAATCGGTCCTGGAAAGACCCATGAATGCTAACCAAGAGCCGAACTCTCCTCAAATTGGACTGCCAACGGCTCAGAACCGGCTGTAAACACCTGGGTTCCGTCGGGAGTAACGCAAACGGTGTGCTCCCAATGGGCCGAAAGCGAACCGTCCTCGGTGCGAACGGTCCATTTGTCCGCGTCAACCTTGGTGTGCCTGGCCCCCATATTGAACATCGGCTCTATGCAGAGGGCGATGCCCGTGCGGAGTTTCATGCCCTTGCCCCTGTTCCCATAGTTGGGCACTTGGGGTTCCTCGTGCATCTCGCGACCAATGCCGTGACCGACGTACTCCTCAACCACGCCATATCCGTTGGCCGTGCCGACCTCGTGCACCGCGGCTCCAATGCTCTCCAGCCGGGCGCCCTTGCGAACCTCGCGCACGCCGGCCCACATCGCCTCCTCGGTGACATCGATCAGATGCTGCGCTTCGGAGGTCACGTCTCCGATCGGCATGGTGAAAGCGGCGTCTCCGTGGAAGCCCTCAAAGATGGCCCCGGCGTCCACAGAAAGGATGTCGCCGTCTTGTAGGACGTAATCGGATGGGATCCCGTGAACGATCACATCGTTGGGTGACAGGCAAATATTGGCCGGGTATCCCTGGTAGCCGAGAAATGACGAGGTGCAGTTGTTTCCCTCGATCACTTTGGCCGCGATCTCATCGAGGGTCGACAGCGATACCCCCGGCTTGGCCACCTCCCGCACCGCGACGTGAACCTCGAACACGGTCGCCCCGGCCCTCTGCATCTTGGCGAATTCTCGCCTGCTCTTGATCGTGATCACGATCGAGCCTGCGGCTCGGGTGCACCCATGACATCCCGTACCTGGCCTAGAGAATCGAGTATCCGATTCGTTACGTCGTCCAGCTCGCCCAGCCCGTCGACATGAGAGACAACGCCCCGCTCTCCGTAAATGTCGAGCAGTGGAGCGGTCTGGCTCTGATAGACGTCAAACCTGTTGCGGATGGTGTCCTCGGAATCGTCGGCGCGTCCCCGAGCCAGCAAGCGGCTGGTCAACTCGTCGACATCGACGTCGAACACGATGACGGAGTCCAGGCCGTCCGTCCCGATGAGGCCATCGAGGGCCTCGACCTGGACAAGAGTCCTCGGAAAACCGTCGAGAATGAATCCCCCCTCCGCGTCCCGCTCGGCGATTCGCTCGGCCAGCATCGCCACCGTGATCTCGTCGGGAACGTAATCGCCGGCTTTCATGATGACGTCCACCCTCCGGCCCAGCTCGGTGCCGTGAGAAGCGTGGTGGCGAAACATGTCGCCCGTGGATATGTGAGGGATGCCCAGCCGATCGGCCACCCGTCCGGCCTGGGTTCCCTTACCGGCCCCCGGAGGACCAATGAAGAGAAGCTTCATCTTGATTGCCGGCCGGCAATCATCACGTGAGAATTCCCTCGTAGTTCCTCATGGTGAGCTGGCTCTCGATCTGCTTCATTGTCTCCAGGGCGACTCCGACCACGATCAGGATCGAGACACCGGAGAACGCAATCGAGATGTTCCACACGGCCCCGGCCACCGCCGGCAGGATGGCAATCAAACCGAGGAAGATCGAACCGGGAAGGGTGATCCGGTTGAGGATGAAAGCCAGATGCTTGGCAGTTTGACGGCCGGGACGAACTCCCGGGACGAACCCGCCCTGACGCTGAATCATCTCGGCCTGCTTCTCAGGGTCGAACTGAATGGCGGTATAGAAGTAGGTGAAGAAGATGATCAGGCTGAACAGGATCAAGATATACCACCAGCTCACCCCGCCGGTTCCGCCGCCCAGGTTCTGATCGATCCAGGTGTAAATCCGCTGAATCCACGCGGCATCAGAAGGGATGGCGGTGATCAGCAGCGAGGGGATCAGGAGAACCGAGGTGGCAAAGATGACCGGGATGACACCAGCCGTGTTGACCTTGAGCGGAATGTAGGTCGACTGGCCGCCCATCACCCTCCGGCCACGCACCCGCTTGGCGAACTGGATCGGGATTCGCCGCTGGCCCTGGTCGACGTAGATGATGGCGCCGATCATCAACAGGAATATCGCAATAATCACGACGAACCTGATCGGCAGGTTGGCTGCAATGGTCTGCGCCCAAATCTGACCGAAGATGAAGGGGAACTGGCTCAGGATCGACACAAAGATTATTAGCGACATTCCGTTCCCAACGCCTCGCTGTGTGATCAGCTCGCCCAGCCACATGACCATCGCCGTGCCGGCGGTCATTGTCAGGACTATGAGAACGACCCGCCCCGGGGTGTAGTTGGGAATCAGGTCGATGCCGTTGGTGAAACGACCGGAGTGGAACAAAAAGGTGAAGCCGGTCGACTGGATGAGTGCCAGGACCACCGTCATGTAGCGGGTCCACTGCGTGATCACCTTCTGCCCCGACTCGCCTTCCTCCTGGAGCGCCTGAAGACGAGGGATCACCACAGTCAGCAACTGCATGATGATCGAAGCGGTGATGTAGGGAATGATCCCCAGGGCGAACACCGAGAATGCTTCCAGGGCTCCACCGGAGAACAGGTTCAGGAGACCGAAGATTCCACCGGCCTGCTGCTGGGTCTGGAAGGTTCTGACGGCGTCGAGGTTTATCCCCGGCACCGGGATGGTGGCGCCAAGTCGGTACACCCCGAACATCGCCAGGGTGAAGAAAATCTTCGCCCGGAGGTCCGGCACCTTGAACATGTTGCGGTAGATGGAGAGCATTGGGTTTCGGGTTTACCTTGTTGGTGGTGGATGGAGTCTGGTGGCCGGTGGCAGGGGCCTGGATAGAGCCATTTTGGTACTAGCTACCTACTAACTGTTCCTTGGGATTCAGTCGAGTGTCTCGACCGAACCTCCTGCCTGTTCGATCTTTGCTTTGGCCGATGCACTGAAGGCATGCGCCTTCACGGTCAGCGCCTTGTCTACCTCGCCCTCGGCGAGAACCTTCAACCGGCCCTTGTGCCGGATCAGGCCGCGATCACGCAGGGTCTCGGGGCTCACCTCGCTGCCGGCATCAAAAACGTCGAGCGCGGCAATGTTGATGATTGCAAATTCTTCCCGGTTCGGGTTCCTGAATCCGGGCAGCTTGGGGATGCGCACCACGAGAGGTGTCTGGCCGCCCTCGAAACCGGGGCGAAGGCTGCTACGGGCCTTGAGACCCTTTGTACCGCGTCCCGCGGTCTTTCCTCTTCGACCACCCTCGCCTCGGCCTACCCGAATCTTCTTCTTCTTCGATCCGGCAGCCGGCTTGAGATGGTGCAGTTTCAGCTGGTTTTTCTCACTCATAATCTGGTTCAACCCTCCTCGATCTCAACAAGATGTCGGACCCTGGCCAGCATCCCGCGCAGGCTCGGGCTGTCGGTGTGCTCCCTGGTCTGGTTGAGCTTGCGGAGACCGAGCGATTCCACCGTTGCACGGGTCTTCGGCTTCTCGCCGATCACCGATCGTCTCAACGTCACTTTCAAAGTCTTTTCAGCCATGGGTCATCTCACTCGCTATGGGCGCGAAGCGACTCGGTCGATCGGTATGCGGCCAGCAAACCCGGAGGAATGATGTCCTCCGCCTGCTTGCCGCGCAGTTTGGCCACCTCGTCGGGGCGACGCTGCTCAGTCAGAGCTCTCATCGCCGCCTTCGCCACATTGAGGTGGGTAGGCGAGCCGAGCGACTTGGCAAGGGCGTCCTTGATGCCGGCGGCCTCCAGGATCTGACGAACCGCACCGCCGGCGATGACGCCGGTACCGGGAGCGGCCGGCTTGATGAGAACCTTGGAAGCGCCGTGAACGCCAGTGTGTTGATGAACGATTGTCTGCCCGGCCATCGGGATGGCAACCATCGATCGACGTGCCGCTTCCATGCCCTTCTGGATGGCCGCGGGCACTTCCTTTGCCTTGCCATAACCGATGCCTACCCGACCTTTGCCGTCGCCTACGACGACCAGGGCGGTGAAGCTGAAGCGACGTCCACCCTTGACCACCTTGGCGACCCGGTTGATCTGGACGACACGTTCGTCGTATTGACTCTGTTCCTTGTTTGATCTCTGTTGGCGGGAACCCTGTTGGCGGGCCATGTTCAGAACTCCAATCCGGATTCGCGGGCGGCATCGGCCAAAGCCTTGACCTTGCCGTGATACTTGTAACCTCCACGGTCGAAGATGACCGCTTCGACCCCGGCATCTTTGGCGCGAGTACCGACCATCTCACCAACCTTGGCGGCAGTCTTTTTGTTGAGACTGCTGCCACGAAGATCGGCTTCCTGGGACGAGGCGGCGGCAACGGTGCGACCGGCGGTGTCGTCGATTACCTGGGCGTAAATGTAACGGTTGCTCCGAAAAACCGAGAGACGGGGGCGACTCTCTGTCCCACGGACGTTCTTGCGCACCCTCCGGTGGCGCCGTGCTCGAGCATCGTTCCTGGAACCCTTCATGCCTTACCTGCCTTTCCGGCCTTGCGTCTGACGTACTCGCCGGCGTACCGGATGCCCTTGCCCTTGTACGGCTCGGGCGGACGGACCTTGCGGACATTGGCGGCCACCTGGCCGACCTGCTCCTTGTCGATGCCTGAGACGATGACCTTGGTCGGCTCGGGAACCTCAAATGTGATCCCATCGGGGGCTTGCACCATCACGGAGTGGCTGAAACCAACCAGCAACTCGATGTCCTTCCCTTTGAGGGCAGCGCGATAACCGACACCCTGGATCTCGAGCTCCTTCTTGAAACCATCCGTGACTCCCTCAACCATGTTGGCGAGGAGGGCCCGGCTCAGGCCGTGAAGTGCCCTGGACTCGCGGGTGTCGTCGGGACGGGTGACGGTCACCACACCATCCTCTATTTCGAACGAAACCCGATCATGGAACTGCCTGGAGAGCTCACCCCTGGAGCCCTTGACGGTCACGGAGACACCGTCGATGACGACGTCGACACCCGAAGGCAGCGTGACCGGCGTCTTTCCAATACGACTCATGTCACCACACCTCGCAAACGACCTCGCCGCCGAGCCGGCGACGACGCGCTTCGCGATCGGGAAGGAGTCCCCTGCTGGTGGAAACCACGGCGACACCAATGCCGTCCTGGACGCGGGGGATATCACCGAAGCCGCGGTAGACGCGGTGGCCGGGCTTGGACACCCGTTTGATGCCCTCGATGGCGGGACGCCGTTTGGCTCCATAACGAAGAACCAACTCCAGCTCGTGACGATGACCGTCCTCTTTGACATCGAACCGGTCGATGAAACCTTCTTCTACGAGGATCTCCGCTATGCCGACCTTCATCTTGGAAGACGGCATGGAGACACGCTCATGACCCACCGCAACCGCGTTGCGTATCCTCGTCAGCATGTCCGCGATGGGATCAGTAACCACTGTCACCATGAGGCCTTTCTGACACCGGGCAACTCGCCCTTTGAGGCCAACTCGCGAACGCAGATTCGGCACATGCCAAAGTCGCGCAGATAGGCGCGGGACCGACCGCACCGCTGGCAGCGGTTGTAGGCACGCACCTTGAACTTCGGTTCGCGTTTGGCCTTTGCAATTAGAGACTTCTTAGCCATTCATTTCCTCCTGGCGATATGGCGTTCGGTAACAGACTGTGGCGATAACTAAACGTCGCATCGCCTAAACCCCGGCCTCGACCTTGCGGAACGGGAAACCGAACGCATCGAGCAACGCCTTGGCATGCTCGTTGTTGGGGGCGGTCGTGCAGATGGTGATGTCCATTCCGCGGGTTGTCGTGACGTTGTCGAAATCGATCTCCGGGAAGATGAGCTGCTCCGAAGCACCAAGGCTGTAGTTGCCCCGACCATCGAACGCCTTGGGGTTGAGCCCTCGGAAGTCACGGACTCGGGGAATGGCGATCGCGAGAAGCCGGTCAAAAAACTCCCACATGCGGGCGCCGCGCAGAGTCACCGAGACGCCAACCGGGGTGCCTTCACGAAGCTTGAAGTTGGCGATCGACTTTCGAGCCCTATTGACCCGAGGCTTCTGCCCGGTGATCAGGCTCAACTCGTCCACCGCCTGCTCAACTGCCTTCTTATCCTGGATGGCCTCGCCGATCCCCATGTTGAGGACGATCTTGTCCAGCACCGGGATCTCCATGACGTTGCCGAGACCGAGGTCCTTCTGGAGCTGGGGAGCGATTTCGTCACGGTATCTGGCCTGCAATCGGGGAAGGCTCACAGGTCACCCCCACACTTGACGCACAAGCGGTGCTTTTCACCGTCGTCGTCGAATCGATGTCCGATCCGGGTAGGTCCGCACTCGTCACAGACGATCATCACATTGGAGGCATCGATCGGCATGTCCTTGTCGATGATGCCGCCCTGCATAGTCTGGCCGGTGGGTTTGGTGTGTCGTTTGGCGGTGTTGACCCCCTCCACGAGGATCTTTCCCCTGCCGGGAAGGACACGGCTGATCTTCGATTCCTTGCCGGTGTCCTTGCCGGAAATGACCATCACCTTGTCGCCGCTCTTCAATTTCATCACAAAACCTCCGGTGCCAGTGACACGATCCGCATGAATCTCCGGTCACGTAGCTCTCTCGCCACGGGCCCGAAGATGCGGGTTCCGCGGGGCTGTTGGTTGGGCTCGATGATCACGCAGGCGTTGTCGTCGAAACGGATGTAGGTGCCGTCCGGTCGTCTGGACTCCTTCTTGGTCCTGACCACAACGGCCCTGACCACTTCACCCTTCTTGACGGCGCCACCTGGCGTCGCCTCTTTGACGGTCGCCACGATGACGTCACCAACGCCCGCATAGCGGCGGGACGACCCACCGAGTACGCGAATGCAGAGCACCTCCCGCGCACCGGTGTTGTCCGCCACCTTGAGTCGGGACTCCTGCTGGATCATCTGGCACGCTCGACGATCTCGACCACACGCCATCGCTTCTGCTTCGACAGTGGACGGGTCTCCATGATGCGGACGGTGTCGCCCGTGCGAGCATCGTTCTCTTCATCATGGGCGTGGTGCTTCGTGCTGGTCCGAAGAATCTTGTCGTAACGAGGATGCCTGGACGTAGCGGAGACCTCAACGGTCACCGTCTTGTCGCGGCTGTCCGAGGTCACAACACCGACACGCACCTTGCGACGGTTTCGGGTTTGGCTGTCAGCCATCAGGCACTCTCCTTCGTGGCTTCAGTCGCGCCGGCGTCAGCCGGGGTGCCTGAAGGCGCGCGTTCTCGCTCTCCCATGACGGTCAGCATGCGGGCGATTTCTCTCTTGACCGCCTTGATCCGGGCGGTGTTGTCGAGCTGGTTTGTCGCCACCTGAAAACGAAGGTTGAACTTCTCGTTCTTCGCCTCCTTCAGGCTCTCGACCAGCTCTTCGTTGGTCAGTTCGCGAAGGTCAGAAATGCTCATGAGTCCTCCCTTGTGACAAAGCGGGTCTTGATCGGCAGCTTGTGACCTGCCTTCCTCATGGCCTCGCGGGCAAGATCCTCAGGAACACCGGCAAGCTCGAACATCACGCGACCCGGCTTTACCACGGCAACCCAAAACTCAGGGTTCCCCTTGCCGGAGCCCATGCGAGTCTCAGCAGGCTTCTGCGTGACCGGCTTGTCTGGAAATATGGTGATCCACACCTTTCCGCCGCGCTTGACCGCACGGGTGATGGCGATACGAGCCGACTCGATCTGACGTGCTGTGATCCAGGCCTCCTCAAGGGCCTGGAGCCCGTACTCACCGAAATGAACCTGGGTTCCGCCCTTGGCGACACCGGACCTGCGGCCGCGGTGCACCTTGCGGTGCTTGGTCCTCTTGGGCATCAACATGTTGTGGCCCTTCCCCCGTGGTCCGCGGTGGGTACCGGGCAATAATCAGGAGTGCTCATTCTTCCTCCGAGCTGGCAGGAGCGGCCGACTCGGTTGCAGCCATGTCCCCCTGCTCTGCGGAGGCACCGGCCGGCGCTTCGTCGGTCGAGGGGGGCGTCACGGTCTCCGCGGCGGCTCCCTCTTTGGTCGTGGCATCGGCCCCCCGATCCTCCACCGAACTGTCCTGACGAGCGCTTTCATACTCGAGCTCGGCCTCGGCCGCGGTGGGACGACGCCCTCCGCCCGCCTCGATCAGCTTGCGGCCCTCCTGCTTGCCACCACCGGCCTCAATGAGGCGCTTGCCACCACCGGCCTCGATGAGACGCGGCTTGTGGTCGCTCCCGGCGGCTTCCTCGGCCCGGGATTTGATGCTCTTGCGGGTGCGACGAGCGGGACCACCGGTAGCCAGATCAGCCTCAGCTGCGATCCGATCACCGGAGATAGCGCCTCTGCGGACCACCTCTCCCCGGTAAACCCAAACCTTGACGCCAATTGTGCCAACAGTGGTGTGAGCCGTCGCGGTTCCGTAGTCGATGTCGGCGCGCAACGTATGAAGCGGCACGCGACCTTCGCGGTACCACTCACGCCGACCCATGTCGGAGCCGCCGAGACGGCCCTTGCATTCGACCCGAACGCCTTCGGCGCCGGCCTTCATGGCGGAGGCAATGGCGCGTTTCATGGCACGACGGAAGGCAATGCGGTTCTCTAGCTGGTCGGCGATGCCGCGAGCGAGCAGGGCCGCGTCGAGATCCGGATCCTTGACTTCGATGATGTTGAGCTTGACTCGACGCTCGGTCAGCTCCTCGAGGGCGGCACGGAGACGCTCGGCCTCAGAGCCTTTGCGCCCGATGACCACGCCAGGGCGGGCCGTGTGGATGTCCACGATGAGACGATCGCGGGTCCTTTCGATCTCGATCCTCGACACCGCGCCACGGACCAGCTCGCCTCTGAGATAATCCCGGATTCTCCAGTCTTCGTTGACGAAGTCGACGTACTCCTTGGTCGAAAACCATCTCGACTTCCAGTCGGTGGAGATGCCAAGCCGGAACGAATAGGGGTGTACTTTTTGACCCATCAGTTCAGCTCCTCATTCATGTCCGACACCACGATGGTGATGTGGCTCGTGCGTTTATTGATTCGTGACGCCCGCCCGCGGGCACGGGGCCGGAACCGCTTGAGAGTCGGTCCCTCATCGGCAAAGGCCTCCGCAATTATCAGCTCCTCTGCGTCGAGGGCGTGGTTGTGCTCGGCGTTGGCCACTGCGGACCTCAGCACCTTGTTGATCGGGTCGGTGGCACCGCGCTGAGTGAGGCGCAAAACGTGCTCGGCCTCATGAACGGGGAGACCCCGGACCAGGTCGAGAACACGCCGCACCTTGTAGGGCGACTGCCGGACGAATTTTGCT
>CAXMPS010000366.1:0-1695 GCA_964194995.1 uncultured Gammaproteobacteria bacterium
CCCATCGACTATCACAAGCTCGCCGGCAAGGTGCTCGATCGTGCCGATTCCATGGTCGCCGTGTGCCAACACCTCACCGACCGTGGCGTCGCCACCGAAGTGTCCGTCCATGAGGGCGTTCAACGTCCCAGCCTGGAATGCTACGTGCTCCACCGCGGGATCGCCCCTGAAGGATCCCCGGTCCATCGCCCGAATGTGCAAGGCGCCCAGCAGCCGATCATCGATGATGTCACGGGCCATCACGGGAACCTAATCCAGGTGGTCGCCATCCTCCACTCGAACGACGTTCGTTTGCGGATTGAGCTCGATGAGAAGGCTCAACCTGAACCATTGCAGGGTGTCCTTCTTCCTACCCCGCCTGGCGTCGAGCCGGTAGTGTTGAGGTGTTGACAGTTGGGTCGTGAGGAAGAGGAGTACTTATGAATTGCTACGAACATGCCGTGACTGGCGTCGCAGTTCCAGCCATCGGTGTATGCGTCGACTGTGGTGTGGGCGTGTGCGCCGAGCACAGCGAGCTTATCGAGGGCACGAAAGATGTGAGAACTGGCAACGTGGCGGAGACCCGCAAGGCGCAGGCCCGCTGGTTTGTTTGCTTGTTCGATGCTGCCGGTCGAGTCCGCAGCCAGAAGGTGAGAGCCGTCTGAATCGGCACGTCAGACTCAAAGTAACCAACCACTAGGAGGACAACGTGTCAGACAGCGAAAGCGGGCGCCCGATGTCGGGCGCAAACACGTCGATCGGGAGTTCTGCGACTGGACAATGGTGGCCGGATCAGTTGAACCTGAGGATTCTCCACCAGAACCCCCCCGGGGCCGATCCCATGGGCACGGAGTTCGACTACGCCGAGGAGTTCGAGACCCTCGACCTGGATGCTCTGAAGCGGGACATCGAGGCGGTGATGACGACGTCGCAGGACTGGTGGCCGGCCGACTTTGGCCACTATGGGCCTCTCTTCATTCGGATGGCGTGGCACAGCGCCGGCACGTATCGCATCGGCGACGGCCGGGGCGGCGGGGGCTCCGGCGCCCAGCGCTTTGCCCCCCTCAACAGTTGGCCCGACAACGTGAGCCTGGACAAGGCACGCCGGTTGCTCTGGCCGGTCAAGCAGAAGTACGGCCGGAAGGTCTCATGGGCTGACCTGATGATCTTCGCCGGCAACTGTGCCTTGGAGTCGATGGGATTCAAGACCTTCGGTTTTGGCGGTGGGCGCGAGGACGTGTGGGAGCCTGGGGAGGACATCTACTGGGGGCCTGAGGACGAGTGGCTAGCAGATGAGCGCTACAGCGGGGACAGGGAACTCGATGATCCTCTCGGCGCTGTCCAGATGGGTCTGATCTACGTGAATCCGGAGGGGCCGAACGGTAACCCGGATCCGCTCGCTGCAGCCCGGGACATACGAGAGTCGTTCGCTCGCATGGCGATGAATGACGAAGAGACCGTTGCGCTCATCGCGGGCGGACACGCGTTCGGCAAGGCTCATGGTGCCGTCGAAGAGCATTACATCGGTCGCGAGCCTGAGGGCGCGCCCATCGAAGAACAAGGCCTCGGCTGGACGAACGTCTCCTCTAGCGGCACCGCCGGCGACGCCTGGACCAGCGGCCTGGAGGGGGCATGGACCACCGACCCGACGAAGTGGGACAACAACTACTTCGACAACCTGCTCGGCTACGAGTGGGAGCAGACGAAGAGCCCCGC
>CAXMPS010000367.1:0-1677 GCA_964194995.1 uncultured Gammaproteobacteria bacterium
CAAAACGCATGGATCCGTCATCGGCCTGTTCACACACGACCCTGCCGTCGACCATGATCCGGCCGCCGGTCGGCTGTTCCAGCAGATTGATACAACGCAGCATCGTGGTCTTGCCGGAGCCTGAGGGACCGATGATGGCGACGACCTCGCCCCGCGCCACCTCGAAGTCGATGCCCTTGAGCACCTCGAGGTCACCGTATGACTTGTGCAAACCGCTGACGGTGACCAGGGAATCCATCGTCACACCTTGAGACGGAAGGCGTGCTCAACGCCCGCCGAGAGGATCAGAAGCACGGTCGTCATGCCGAGGTAGATCATTCCGAGGACGAAGATCGGCTCGATGAACTGGAAGTTGTTGCTGAAGATCCGCTGGGTAAGCAGGGCCATCTCGGGGACCGTTACGAGCGTTGCAAGCGAGGTCTGCTTGAGCAACGTGATCGCGTTGCCGGTATAGGGCGGCATCATGATCCGCACACCCTGAGGTATGACGATGCGGCGCATGTAGTGCGCCCGCGTCATCCCTAGCGCCTCGGCTGCCTCAGATTGCCCGGGAGGGACGGCGATGATCCCCGACCTGATCACCTCGGCCTGATAGGCCGCCGTCCACAGGCTGAACCCAACCACGGCAGCGAGGAACGGGCTCAACAGGATCCCCATCTCCGGGAGGGCAAAAAAGGCGAAGAAAAGGAGGATGAGCAGCGGGATCCCGCGAAACAGCCAGCCGAACCCGATGGCAAACCACTGCAGCGGCTTCGTCGCCGACAACCGCATCAATGACAGGGCGAGGGCCCCGACGGTCCCGATCACGAGCGCCCAGGCGAACATCGTGACCGTGGCGCCGGCTCCCTTCCAGATCAGCGGCACCGACTCCCACACGATATCCCAGTCCACTTGCTCACCTCCTCTCAGGTCTTCAGCGCAAACCGCCGCTCCAGCACTTCCTGCGCCACGATGATCACGGTGGTCAGGATCACGTAAATCCCTGCGGCGGCGGTGAACAGCTCAATCGGTCGGGTCGTCGAGTTCGACAGCTGGCGGGTGATCCCGGTCAACTCGACGATGCCGATGGCTACGGCAACCGAAGTGACCTTGAGCACCAAGATCGAGTTGGACATATAGGTCGGGATGATGACCCGAATGCTCTGCGGGATGATGATCCTGCGCATGTAGTGGCGTTTGGTCATCCCGAGACTTTCCGACGCCTCGAATTGGGCGGGGTCGACCGAAATGATCCCGGCCCGGATGATCTCAGCGATGTAGGCGGCGGCACTGAACCCGAGTCCCAGGATCCCGGATTGGACCGGGGTCAGCCCTAGCTCTCGGCCGACGACGAAGAAGGCGAAGAACAGGATCACCAGCACCGGGATGCCACGGAACACCCAGATGTACCCAAGGGAGAGCCATCGTGCGGTGCGGAACCGCGACATCCGCATCAAGGCCAGGATCAGGCCGAGTACCGACCCCAGGATCATCGAGAAGAAGAACAGCACGAACGTTAGCCACGTGCCCTTCAACAGCAGGTCAAACGCCCTGACGACCACGCCCCAATCCAATTCCATCGGCTAGCACCTCACTTGATGACACCGTACCCGACCGAGGGGAGGAGTCTCCCGATGGAGACCCCTCCCCACTGTCTCAGGTGTCTGGTGCTCAGCAGCCGGAAGCCATGGTCTCGTA
>CAXMPS010000368.1:0-5086 GCA_964194995.1 uncultured Gammaproteobacteria bacterium
TTGCTGTGGATGATGATCATTGCATCGTTCTTCACTCTCGCTCTTCTTCCCGCCGTCAACTGGCTTCACGATCGTAAGTCTTGGAGTCGCGGCGCCGCCCTTGGCGCTATCTATCTGGCTGGTTTTGTCCTGATGGGAGCATTGATTGCGCTTTTGATCCCGGCCCTCGGAACCCTCGCTGATGAAGTCGGCGAAAACAGTACGGAGTGGGTTGTGATTATCGACGAATGGGCCGAGGAATACCTCAACGTTGATTTAGGAGATGTCAGCGGGTCGGAGGACGCTTTGAAGGGCATGAGCGACGTACTGTCCTCATGGTCCGGGGACGTTTTTGGGACAGTTACCGGCATTGCGTCGGCAGGGGCCGACTTCATTTTCGGTTTAATGACGATGGCTACATTCACGTTCTACTTCACGGCCGACGAGCCTCGGATCCGCCAGGCCACGTTGAGGCGGTTCAGGCCCGAAACACAGCGTCGGCTTGGTTGGACCTGGGACCAGGCAATCAAACAAACCGGCGGATACTTCTACTCCAGAACCCTTCTGATGCTTATCAATGGGACCGGCTTTTTTGTGGTGATGGTCCTGGTCGGATTACCGGCCGCTCTCGCGGCTCCTCTCGGACTTTTCGGCGGTTTTGTCTCAGTATTCATCCCTGTTATCGGCACCTACATCGGAGCGGCGGTTCCTATCCTGGTCACCCTCGCCACCGTCGGTTTCACTGAAGCGCTAATTGTTCTCGCCTATACCCTCATATATCAGTTGATCGAGAACCTCTGGCTCAGCCCGAAACTGAGTTCAAACACAATGAGTCTCAGTGGTGGTGTCTCTTTCTTCGCCGCCCTAGCTGGAGGGGCCATCGCGGGGCCGATAGGAGCATTCATGGCACTCCCAGCGGCCGCCCTGATCACCTCGCTTATATCCAACTTCGCCGAGAGCTACGACGTGGTCTACGAATCTGAGCAGAGCAACTCGGAAGACGTCGAATACCTATGAGGGCCGCCGCCGGCGAGCTCAGCAGATTTCAGAAGCTCTCCGGCGCCTAAGCCCAGTCGGACGACCCAGGTCCAATCACTGCCCAGGCTGGTTCGCGGCCTGACCTAGCTGATCGATGGCACCTGCCAACCTAAATTAGATCTACTGAATTGTCGACGGACACTAATCCAAAAGACCTTCGGGACCCTTTACATGGCAGCGATCGCCTTACGCGGTCGAAAGGAGGTAGCCGGCGCCGCCCTTCGCTGGGCCCTCGCTCGGAACCCTTCTCTGATCCCAGAGTTCCAGGACTTCTTGGGCTCGGGGTTTCGCTTGGGTCCCCATTGATGCCGAAACCTTCCCTGTTACGTTCGTGAGATGCGACGTCGTCTTGGAATGCTGTGGTCGTCTCCGCTCTCATTCATCTGGTCGTGGACTTCTTCTTGCTGTTCGTACCAGTCGGCGTAGCCATTGGAGCCTATGTAGGCGGTGATTCCATGAAGCAGGATGCTTAGCGCGACAGTGAGCGTGACCAATGTGAGCATCAGGTCCGTCTCTGGAATGTCGGTCTCTTCGATGACCACGGCGGCGAAGATCAGTGAAGCGAGACCGCGAGGTCCGAACCACCCCATATAGAGGATGGTCGGAAGGCGGAGGTGCTTACCGATCATGGAGATCGCCACAGGCAGCATGCGGACGAGAGTGAGGCTCAGCAAGGCATACACCAGCATCTCCCAGGTGAAGTCGCCGAGGCGGGGTTGGAGGAGCAGGCCGCCGAATATCATGAACGCCACCATTACCAGAATCTCGGCCAGGTCTTCGGCGAAGTCGGCGACGTCCGGATACGACGCCAGGACGATGCGTCCGAATATAAGCCCGCCAACAAACGCGGCGATGAAACCGCTCCCGCCCAGCTCGTCGGCGGCGACATAGGCCAGGACCGGGATCGTTACGACCGCGATCTGTCGCCAGATCGGCAGCATCCACCCCCGCTCACTGCTTAGGACAAGAGCGCGAGCAAACACCCACCCGATGGCGAGGCCGACAATGACTGCGATCCCGACTTCGGAGAGGAGCAGGGTGATCAGATTGGCACCCTCCTCGGCTTCGGCGATGGCTAGAAAGAAGAGCAGGAATGGGAGAGCTATGCCGTCGTTGAGTCCTGATTCGATGTTGAGAGCTTGACGAATCCGACCCGGCACCCTCTTGTTGGCCACCACCGGCTTTCCAAGAGCGGCATCGGTTGGAGCAAGAATGGTGGCCACGATGAGGGCACCGACAAGGGTGAACTCGGGAAAGAGCCCGAGGCCAACCAACGCCCCGGCGACGATAATCAACGGCATCCCCACAGTGAGGAGACGGCTAGGAAGTTCTCCCTGGTCCCGCCACGACCTGATGTTGGTGGCCATGGCGTCGGTAAACAACACCAGAGCGAGCGTCATCTCCAATGCGATCTGCGCTACCCCGGTGACATCACCGATTGACGCCTCGCCGCGCCCAACAGCAACCGCCAAGACAACGAGCCCAACCGCGGCGAAGAACATCGGGCCCGAGATGATGCTCCGACTCAGACGGCCTGACACAAGCGCATAGATCCCGATCGCGACAGCACCAATACCAAGAAACAAGATGTTCAGACTGCCCTCCTTCCGACTCAACGCTACCCGAGCACCGCGACCAGGAGCCGCCCGCACCCGATCCGCAGCACCCGGTGTGATCGGCGACACCGATATTCAGACCACGCAGCTTCTGCGAACCTGGCTGTTCTTATTGTGCGGGAGACCTTGACCACTGTCGGAAACGACCGGCACCAGCAGACTTAGGGCCGTTTGTGTGGGGTTCAACCCGGAGGTTACCGAGCCGCCAGATTCCGACTCCCTCTGGCTGCGACGACTAACGAGAAGGAGAATTGAGTGCCGTTACTAGACCTCTTCTGGACCCTTTTGTGGTTCTTCCTGTTTATTGCCTGGATCTGGCTGCTGATCGCGATCTTCGCCGACATCTTCCGCAGCGAGATGTCAGGTTGGGGAAAGGCCGGCTGGGTTCTGTTCGTGATAATTCTGCCCTTCCTTGGAGTACTCGTCTATCTGATCGCCCACGGCAGTGACATGCAGAACCGTGCCACGAAGGCCCAGGCCGATCAGGAGGCAGCCCAGCGGGAGTACATGCAGGACGACGCCGGATCAGCCGGTTCGTCGGCAGACGAGTTGGACAAGCTGGCCAGCTTGCACCAGCAAGGTGTTCTCACTGATGAGGAGTTTCAAGCTCAGAAGGCCAAGCTTCTGACCTGATCCCGACGCGGGAACAGCCGCCCTACGCCCCTGACCACTCTGGCTAGGCGGCGGGCTGGGCGGGTTGTCCGCGGTCACCTTTCAGCCACACGTCTAAGCCTGGGTTGGAATAACCGAAGCCGGCAGCGTCGAGGCCTTCTTGGAGATACAGCCGGAGATGGCGTTGGAAGGAGCGCTTCTTTCCTGGATCGACCCATACCTGGACCCGAACAACGACGTCGTTCGCGTCTAGCTCCTGGATGCCACGCATTTCAGGTGAGCTGTGCACCAACTCTCCCCATTCAGGATCTGCGCAGGCCGTTTCGGCGGCATCCTGCAACACCTGCATAGCGCCCCGCATATCGGAACCGTACGGGATGGAAATCTCCACCACCGCCCGGTTGGACTTTTGGAGCTCATTCGCCACGTAGTTGATCTCGCTGTTGGGAACGTGCCACAACATCCCGTCGGGATCGCGAATCACAGTGGTGCGCAGTGTCACCCGTTCCACGTATCCGTTGACGCTGCCCACATCGACACGATCGCCTACACCGAACTGATCTTCGCCGAGCATGAACATCCCACGCAGGAAGTCTTCGACCACCGACTGAGCGCCGAATCCAATGGCGAGGCCAAGAATCCCCGCTGAAGCGATTATCGGGACGATGTTGATCCCAAGCGCGGCCAGGATCATGATGATCGCAACGGCGAAAATCACACCTGCGGAAAGGCTGCGCAGCAGCGAGCCGATAGTGTCTGCTCGCTCTTCGGCCCGCTCGCGGCTGCGTGACGACACGACGCTAGTGTCAGCGGTTACTGACCCGAGACGGTCAGCAAGCCTCCGAATCCCCCGCCGCGCCCATCGATTCACGACGAGAGCAAGCACCACGATGATGGCGATCTTCGCCGGTGTGCCCAGCACCCACGAGATCGTCTCTGCAGCCGCCTCGTTGCCTGTCCAATCCGCCAGCAGGTTGCACAACGGACCGAGGTCAGCACATGCCCCGGTCGTTTCAACTGCGGTCTCGGTTTGCTCGTCCACTTCTTGGGCAAGGGTTATCAGCCTCGACATGTCTGCCTCCTCCGGCGATCGATCATTGTTCTGATCACAGTAGGGAACCCCGGCACAGGCCACCTTCGGCGCATCAAACAGCAAGAAGACACTGATATGCGGGCGTCTTGACGTTCGATCCGCTGGCACCGGGGACGCCTGGGGTGGGGTGTGCGGTGTAGGGTCGTCGTTCTAGCTGCAATGGGGAAACGTGATGGGTAGCAAGCCTCGGAACATCGTGTTCGTTTTGACGGATCAGGAACGCTTCTTCGGTGACTATCCGACCGAACTCGAGGTGCCAGCTCGTCGCTGGTTGATGGACCGAGGTGTCACTTTCACCAACCATTACATCGCTTCTACTTATTGCACGTCGTCGAGGTCGGTGATTTACACCGGTCAGCACATGCCGAACACCGGAATGTTCGACAATGCCACGTTCGAGTTTGTTGGGTCGATGTCGCCTCGAATTCCGACGGTGGGGACAATGCTGCGAAACGCCGGCTATTACACCGCCTACAAGGGCAAGTGGCATCTGGCTCTCGAACTGGATCCCGACCCTGACCGGGACCACAACTTTTCGGGGGATATGGAGAAGTACGGCTTTTCGGATTGGAATCCGACTGGTGATGTTATTGGGAACCCGTGGGATGGGTTCGTTCGGGACAACGGCACGATCGTTGCGGCGGTGGAGTGGCTCCGCACCAAAGGTCTGAAACTGCGAGCCGAGGGGACACCATGGTTCCTGTCGGTCGATCTGGTGAACCCTCACGACATCATGTATTACAACACT
>CAXMPS010000369.1:0-5566 GCA_964194995.1 uncultured Gammaproteobacteria bacterium
GTGGCTTGCCAGCCCCGTATAAATGACATAGTCGACTTTGGGATGCTGCTCTAGCCAGGCCGCAATTTCGAGGGCGTTGGCCGATTGTCGGTCCATACGTTCGCTCAGTGTCTTGATTCCCTGAAGGGTCAGCCAGGCCACCATTGGCGACATCACCAAGCCGCTCGCAATTCGAGCAAAGGAGATCTGCGTCTGCAGCTCCGCGCTATCGACGACTACGGCGCCGCCCAGCGTGGCGTTATGACCGTCGAGGAATTTGGTCGTGGAGTGGATGATGATGTTGGCGCCAAGTTCGAAAGGACGCTGGTAGTAGGGAGTGAGGAAAGTGTTGTCGGTGACGTGGAGGACACCAGCTGATCGGCAAATATCCGAGATGGCGAGGAGGTCGGTGACCTTGAGTGTGGGGTTGGCGGGAGTCTCGGTGAAGATGAGTTTCGTGCTTGGCCGTATCGCGGTGCCGACGGCGTCAAGATCTGTTGCGTCGACGAAGGAAACGTCGACACCGAACTTGGTGAGGACCTGATCGGCGAATCGGTAGGTGCCCCCGTAGACGACATCACCAATCACGACATGGTCGCCGGCTTCGAGAAGTCCGAGGAAAACTGCCACGGTGGCGGCCATCCCGGAGGCGTACGCGGTGGCGTCGACGCCACCTTCGAGGGCGATCAGCTTCTCCTCGAGGGCACGGACCGTTGGGTTACCGCCTCGGCTGTAGGAGTATCCCTTCGCCATGTACTCGTCGATGGAGTCCTGGACGAAGGTGGTTGCTTGGTGGATCGGGGTGAGGATGGCCCCGGTAGTCGGGTCGGGCGTAACCCCGGCGTGAATCTGTTTCGTGCGAAAGCCCATATCGCGCATTGTGGTCGATTCTGACCCGAGCGTGTGCAGATACCGGGCTACTACACCGGGATCTGCACACGCTCAGCGCCAATTCCCTGCTTGAAGGAGGGTGCGGACGCATCCGTCCGGATCAGACTTCAGCATCCGGTAGGTGAATCTGATGACGACGAATCCCGCAGCCAACGCGGCGTTGTCTCTGACCCGGTCGCGCTCGAAGTCCTCCTTTCTGGTGTGCCAACGCCGCCCGTCTCCTTCGACGATCATCTGCCAGGCCTCGATGTACGCATCGACGGTGGCGTCGGCCCCTTCGAATGTGAAAGGAATTTGGCGCGAGTACCCCGGCATTTGGTCTCGGCTCAGCAATCCGTAGAGCAACCGTTCGAGCTCAGATGTGGGCGGTTGATAGGTGTCGTGATCGCGGGCTAGGACGATTCTCCTCAGGGCCGTGAGACCTCGGACTCGCGCACCGGTAAGGCGAGCGAAGATCGGGTCAAAGTCCGCAGCGGTCAGCGTCCTCTCGGCCATGAGGGCGTCCACCCATCGTTCGATCGAGGGAGGTGGATCGCTGAGTCCGAGCGTGTAGAGAGTTTCTGCCCTGGTAGTCACCTCGAAGCCGTAGAGAGGTTGGTGCCCAACCAGGTCGTAGTGACGGCTTCTGATGATGCGGGCGAGCGAAGACCGGGAATTGCCGGCGAAAGGAAGCAGTAGCTCAGGGCGAGAAGGAGAAACCCCGGGAAAGCCGTAGAGATGGGCGGCAGACCGTCCTGTCACTAGAGCCTCTGTCCGGCTGAGAAACGCCGCCCAGAGCTGTCTGCGCCAGGTAAGAGGAGCTCCGCCTACCGCGAGCACTGTGCTGTCCAGTTGGACCCATTGCCGGCTTTGGAGTCGATGTCGTAAGGCATCCTCGGATAGTCCCGCCTGCAATGCCTGCGCTCTGGATATGACCCCATGTTGACGCGCGGCGATTTGACTGATCGTTCTTGTAGCCACCCATACCGAGCTTCGGTGAATCCGAGCTCGTGTTCAAGACTCTTGAGCGTGTGTAAATCCCGGGGTAGTGCACCGGGATTTACACACGCTCAGACCTCAACTAGCCGAAGCGGTACCCGACCGATCGGACGGTTGTGATCCAGGAGGAGCGCTCCTCGCCCAGCTTGGAACGGAGCCGTCGAATGTGGACATCCACTGTTCTGGCTCCGCCGTAATAGTCGTATCCCCAGACCTTCGACAGCAGCTGCTCGCGCGACCAGACTCGAGCCGGATTCTCGATGAGGTATCTGAGTAATTCGTACTCCATAAAGGTCAGATCGAGCGGCTCGCCGGCCACCGAGGCCTGATAGGTCAGAGGGTTCAACTCGAGGTCCTTGAAGATCAACATTTCGTCTGATCGTCCGTCCGACGAGAGTCGCTTGAGCCGTAGACGAAGCTCAACCGGGCTCACCGGTGCCAGTGCAAAGTCGCTCACGGTTACCGACTCCAGCAGCACCAGTTGATCGGGTTCGACCACGACCAGAATCGGAAGGCCTATCTCATCATTGACCCGGGTGATCTCCCGGATGCGTCGCATCGGTTGCTCACCCAACTCCACCAAGAGGATGTCGGCGTCTTGAATGGCCCGATCGGTGGGGTCGAGCTCCTCGACGTCGACCGATGTCGACCCGGCCAATGCGAGCCCATCGGTGACCGCCTCTGAGCAGTCGGGAGGATGGACCGCGACGATCACAGGATCGGAAGGTAGGTCTCCAGCTCAAAGCGAGAGACGTGATGTTGGAATCGATCCCACTCAATTCGCTTGTTGCGGATGAACCAATCGAAGACATGCTCGCCAAGGGTCTCGGCGATCAGCTCGGATCCCTCCATCAGGTCAAGTGCCTCTGACAATGTCGAAGGGAGTCGTTTGGCCCCCGCAGCGGCCAGTTCTGCCGAATTGAGTCGGCTCACGTCAGCGGCTACCTCGGGCGGCAGCTCGTAACCCTCGCGGATGCCCGCGATCCCAGCAGCAAGGATCACTGAAAGGGCGAGGTATGGATTGCATGCCGCATCGGCTGCCCGATACTCCACCCTGACGCTCGACGGCTTCCCCTTCTTGACCGACGGCACTCGCACGAGAGCCGATTGGTTGTTGCGGCCCCAAGAGATGTAGATGGGTGCGTCGAACCCCGAAACCAACCTCTTATACGAGTTGATCCACTGGTTGGTGACTGCCGTCAACTCGGAAGCATGATGCAGCAACCCGGCGATGAACGCCTGTCCGACCTTGGACAGCCCGCCAGGCGTCCCCGGCTCATGGAAGGCGTTGACGTCGCCCTCGAAGAGGCTCAGGTGAAGGTGCATCCCCGACCCGTCATAGTCTTCCAGGGGCTTTGGCATGAAGGTGGCGTAGATTCCCTGTTGTAGCGCCACTTCCTTGACCGTGAGACGCGACGTCATGATGTTGTCCGCCATGGTCAACGCATCCGTATACCGGGCGATGATCTCATGCTGGCTAGGTGCCACCTCGTGGTGCGAGTGCTCAATTGGTATGCCCATGTGCTCCAACGCGTTGATCGTGTTGCGCCGATACTCCTGAGCGACGTCGAGCGGGGTGAGGTCGAAGTACCCCCCCTGGTCGAGGACCTCTGGTTCGGGCCCTGAGTCACGGAAGTAGAAGAATTCGAGTTCGGGGGCAGCGTTGAAGGTGTACCCCATCTCCGAGGCCCGCTCCAGGTTTTTCTTCAAGACCGTGCGCGGGTCGCCCGAGAAGGACTCGCCGTCGGGGGTGAAGATGTCACAGAACATCCGCGCTACAGGCTGATCGGAGCGCCATGGCAGGACGGCGAAGGTGGATGGGTCAGGCATTGCCAACATGTCGGCCTCCTGCACCCGCGCGTACCCGTCAATCGCCGAGCCGTCGAATGTCATCCCTTCCTCGAAAGCGACATCGAGCTCGGCAGGGCTGATCGAGACGGATTTGAGAAAGCCTTGAACGTCGGTGAACCAGAGCCGGATGAACCGAATGCCGCGCTCTTCCACGGTTCGGAGGACGTATTCGGCCTGTTTGTTCATGGTCAGCTCGCCTTTCTGGGCCTGCCGAACTTTAGGAAGAACTCAGCCGGCGCGACGTCGGACAGCCAGCCATTTGCGACGTAGCGACCGGCGCTCGTCCTCGTTGATTCCGCCCCAGATCCCAGAGCGCTGGTTTGTCTCCAGCGCGTATTCGAGGCAGTCGGCCGCGACCGGGCAGATCGAGCAGACCGCTTTGGCCTTCTCAACAATCCGCTGACTGACGTCTCCCGCGGGGAAGAAGAGTTGGTTCGGGTAGCCGTCACAAGCGGCCCGATCACGCCAGTCGGTGACTACATCGGGTTTGAGATCTACGGGGATTTGGGTCACACCACAAGTTTGGTGGTGTGACCCACAATTTCCAAGACGAGTTTTCAGGTACGCGGGCTCCTATGCAAGGTCGTCGCGCTCCGGAAGATCCTCTGCGCCCCGGTTGTCCTCGGGTTCCTGTTGACCGGCGGAGTCGTCGTCTTGGTCGTCGGCGCCCACGGCGTCGGAGTCAACGGCGTCAGACTCCTCGCCATCCCCGGCTGTGCCGGCCGCACCAGCGGCGCCGGCGGCCGTAGCGGCTGCGTCCCCGGCCTCGCCCGAGGAAGTGTCCGGCGCCACCTCGGCGTCCCGATAACGGTTGAAGGCTAGAAGCAGCAGTAGCAACAGTGCGATCGCGGCGATCACCGCGGCAATCTTGGCGATGGAGCTCTCCAAGAAGCTGTCAGAGGTGAGTCGAACGAATCCAAATCCGTCGCACCCTCCCGCTCCGCTGGATATGAACCCGCTTACGATAAAGGTGCCTCGGATCTCCTCGCCGGTTGCGTTTGTGACCGACTGGACGTAAGCCGTTAGATCTGGCTCCGCACCGGAATTGCCCTGGCTCTCGCCTTCGTTGGGGTCTCCGCCTTCGTCGATAGGGACGGTGAAGCCCCCGATCTCCACATTGATCTCCCAGGTATGGTCCATGAACGCGACCGGCGAGGTGGCTTGCCAGGCGAGACCTCCGTTGGGATCGATGTCGAAAGGATCTCCCCGGCTTGTATCAGTGACTGTGGTCGAGTCGACGTCTGACTGCGCTTGTACACTGCAGCCGCCATTGAGCTGTCCATTTTCGCCTGCATCGAGGAGACCGGCGGCTCCATAGGCAAGGAGTCCCACGGCCAATAGAAGCGTGAGGATGCTGGAGAATCCACCGACGCGCTCCCTCCCAAGGCCGCTCAATAGGATCCCGATCAGCCCGAACAGGCCCGCCATTCCAAACAGAAGCAGTTGGTCGAGGGGCCAGACCCCTTGCTGTTGGAGGATGACAGCCAGTGCCAACCCAAGAATCACGCCAAGGAACAGCCCGCTCCAGGGCCGTGCGGCTTTCTTGACCTTCATGTCGTGTACTCGCTTTCGATGGTTGGAGTGAATGACTCGGTCACGGGGACCTTTGCTCTTGATTGGTAGAACCTATTCGATCGTGCCCTGCGAGTGTGTGATCTGGGATGTCATTGAGGCGATGGGGAGATAGCCTTTGACTCATGCCCCGCATCCGCGCCGCTTCCATCGACGAGCACAAGGTTCTCGTCCGAGGAAACCTGATGGACTCCGCTAAGACGCTCATTGCTGAGGCGGGCACATCGGAGATACCGCTCGGCGAGGTCGCCCTCGCAGCCGGAGTGGGCAGGACCACCTTGTACGACTACTTCAC
>CAXMPS010000370.1:0-1454 GCA_964194995.1 uncultured Gammaproteobacteria bacterium
AGTACAAGTGCCCCGACCACGGGCACGGTGAGCAGGAAAGGGTTCAGCAGAACGCGCCCAGCGTTTGAAGCGATGTCGTAGATGTGAGCTTCCATGATTCTTCCCTGTGGACGTACGTTGTAAGCGTATGGTGTAAGCCTACATATACGCCGTAAGGTTGTCAAGAGAAAAGATCGTCCTCGAGAACGTTGCACGTTCGGATGCGAGTACCGGGAGGATGTAGCTGGCAGATCCGCGGCAGTACGTGACCGCCACCAACCGGAATCAGGCCGTGTCCCGGAGCCTCTCTAGGCCGTCGAGGATGAGATCGAGCCCGAACTCGAACTCGGTCTGGTCGTCGCACCAGCCAATCGTGGAGTCGGGGTCGTCGTGGACGATCTCTGCCATCATCCCGACGACGTAGGGGAGCTGGTCTGCCATACGCTCGAGCATGACAGCGGCGTCCTGGTCGGGTTCTTCGTCGCCGTCTGGCTCGAACAACTCTTGGCTGAATCCGAGAGCACGGCTACCGAACGCATGCATCGCGTGGTGGAGCAGGTCGTAGGAGAAGCCACCTTCCCGAAGAATCCCGATGGACGTGTCGAAGTAACGCATCATGATTGGGCTTATCGTCGTTCGGGTCTCGATGACACTCGGCACCCACCGGTGACGCAGCATTACCTCCCGGGCCGTGAGAATCCGCCCACGCAGGTTGGCCTTCCAGTCGGATCCGTTGCTTGGCACCTCGAATCCGCCGAGAGCTTCTTCGAGCTCCTCCATGACGGCATCGACGACGCCGTCCAGAATTGCCTCCTTGTTGGCCACGTGGTTGTAGAGGGACATCGCCTCGACGCCGAGCTCGTGGCCCAGCTTGCGCATGCTGAGTGCCTGGATGCCGTCTCTGTCGGCGAGGGCGACGGCGGCGGCCAGCACCCGCTCTTTGGTCAGGGGGATACGGGGCGCTGTGGTCGTGTCGATTTCTGTAGCCATCTGCATCCTTGCTCCGACAGTTTAACATACAAGGTAAGTTTGGCCAGGATCATTCACTCGAATTGACGTACTTACGGCGTACGTGTAGCGTTACGACCACTCTTACAGCGTACGTAAGGATCTACGAGGGGACCGGGCGCGCTCATGGGCCAGTCACACCTTCGATAGAGGAAAGATAAACAGTGACATCATCAAGAGACCCGAACGAGGGCAGTGATAACAATGGGGCTTTCCCCTTCGGGTCCGGCGTCGGGAGAGGCATTGCCTTCGGAGCCGGCCTCGGTTTAACCATCGGCATAGTGGTGTTCGCCCTCACCCAGAACGCGGTCTGGATCGGGATCGGTATTACGTTCGGAGCCGGCCTTGGAATCGTCATCGGGGCGGTATTCAAGGCGAATCGGCCGTAGCTCCACACACCCGCAACGGCTAAGGAGGGATACGATGAAGGCGATCGTCCAATACGAGTACGGGTCGCCCGATGTCCT
>CAXMPS010000371.1:0-3812 GCA_964194995.1 uncultured Gammaproteobacteria bacterium
TCGTCGGCCTGTGCGGACGCCTGGTCGAGGACTTTGGCGACCTCGTGCTCAGTGGCTGCGAGGGCCGATTCGTGAGCTGCTTCGTCTGCGTCGCGCCTTTGCTGTTCGAGGTCACCATGCCGGGTGCGGATCGTTTCCAGCTCTCGGTCCGCACCCGACTCCTGTCGTGTCACCTCGATGAGCTGCCGCTCGAGATCGGCGATGCGAACCGTGAGCGTGGCGATCTTGTCGCTCCGATCGTTGGGGTCGGCGTCTGCAACGCCCAGCGAGGCCCCCTCTTCGATGACTAGCTGCGGTGGGATATTCTCCAACGATTCAGCCATCGGCAAGCCTCCCGGTGGGGTGGACTCGATCATCGGTCGGCATAGAACTCGGCGAGGAACGTGTCGGCCTCGGGGCGAGCCGACTCGATGCACTCGAGCGGATACAACCGCTCGACGCACCCCTCGTAGATGGTGACGATGAGCGCCAGCTCGAGCCGGGACTCATCGAGGCTGCTACGGAGGCTGGCGGAGTCTTCTGCGAACGTCTCGACCTGCGCTCGGCGGAACGCAGCCTGGCCCTCCATGATGCTGATCTGGCTGCGGGCTTCACGCAGGTCGCTGGTCATCTGTTGATACTGCGCAGCCTGGCTTTCGGAGATGAACATCCCTCCGTTGGTAGCAACGGCGTCGGCGGGCGCCGCGGTGAACCTGCCACCAACCGCAAGTCCAGTCAGAAACATCAGGATGACCAAGGTGAGCGCAAGGCCGATCTGGACCGGACGCTCGTTCTGAATCGAAAAAGCGACTTCATCCAGAAAGCGCTTGCCCGCGGACTCGGTGCGGAAGACCGATCGAACCTCGTCCGGGTCGATCTCATCGATCCGATTGGCCCCCATGCGCTCCCCCAGGTGTGATGCCGGCATATGGATGTTCTTTCGGCCAAATCGACTTACTTTCTGTAACACATCTTTGATATGACCAATGGAGATGTTCTGAGCTAGTACTAGTCATTTAGCCACTCTTTGGAACAATCATTGGCCGCAGCGCGATTAGTGACGATTAGTTCAAGGTCGCCACAAGAGAGGTCAGTAGCGATATGACCGTCGGAAAGAGCGATCGACGGCTGAGGTTTCGACGGTTCCCCGTACTGCACGGGGACGGGAGAACCGTCGAGGGTCTGGGCCCCGGAACGTACGCGACCTGGGTGGTCCCCGTTCCGGGGTTCGGGACTTTCATGAGCCTTGTACTGAGCGGGGAGTAACGCCATCAAACGGAAGTGCGGCGGCTGCCGAGCGCATACCACCATCGACGGTGGGGCCTACTGCTGGAGCTGCCGCGCCAAACTGCCAACCGACGCATCCGTCGCGGCCCGGAAGGAAGCCATCAACCGAGGCACCCGGCACGTAATGATCCTGCTGGGCTTCTTCGGGACCGCTGCGGCCACCGTTCTTTGGGCCCTGCAGTAGCGAAACGGGCTGCGCCCAATTGCCATGCCTCTGACTCGAACGGGTATGGCGTCACCCAATCCAAAGACGAGTTGTTGCAAAAGCGTCTTGGGATGGCCCGGCGCGTGACCGACTCGGGTCATCTCACCCAGCAGCCAGGACACCCCTTGCTCTCCGAGCGGAGGGGCTGCTGGGCCAGCAGAATGGCTTCGATAATGGCGCCCCTCGACAGCGCACCGATACTGATCCTGCGTGCTGTTGCAACGTCCTGCAATTCGGCAAGTCCCATCGCATTGAGTTGGTCTTCGGTGTACCTAGCCAGGCCGATGGCCTCGTCGACTGCCGTTGACGTTGAGGTCGGTTCCCTCCCCGAGGTCGCAACCTGAGATTTCTCGCCCCCAATGCTCAGCAAAACAACCAAAACAACAGCGACCAACGCCACTGTTGCCACCAGGGCGGCAGCGACGTGGCGGGCTGAGATCACGTTTGCTGCTCCTCTCACGACCCGCGGAACGCGTGGGAGTAGGAGATGAACCCGTCATAGACCAAACTCTCTTGCGGGTCGATCTTGCTGACGCGGGTCTCGGTGGTCGCCATCTCTACCTTCCGACTGTACGCCGAAACCATCACACACGACGCTTACCGACCACTTACAGAGACGAGCATTTGCGGAAGCGTCTTGGGATCACCCGCCGAACAGGGGGCTATCTTCCGCTGGCGAATGAGATATCCTATGGATATGACCAAACGACTCATCGACGTTGATGACGACAAGCTCGACGCGGTACGAACGCTGCTGGGTACCAAGACCTTGAAAGCAACCGTCGATGGCGCTTTCGACGAGGTGTTGACACTCGATGAGCGTCGCCGGGCCCTGCTGACCGACCGCGGGGTTGATGTGGATGAACTCGCTGACCCCGATGCTCGCCAAGCAGCGTGGGGTTGAACGCCTACTACCTCGGCGACACGTCGGCGCTTGCTCGGATCACCCAACCGGAGGTCGCCCCGCGGCTCGTGCCCCTCCTGGAGAGCGGACTCGTCGCCAGGTGCACACCGACCGATCTCGAAGCGGGGTTCTCCTCGACCAGTCCGGCCTCGCATCGAGCGATGCGGCAGTTCCGCGCCGCGTGGCCGTTCGTGGCCATGGATCAGACCGTTCTCAGTCGGGCCGTCGAGGTGCAGGATGCTCTCGCCGAGCACAGCCAGCAGCGCGGTGCCAGAATCGCCGACCTCCTCATCGCCGCCGCCGCAGAAGCCGCCGGGCTCGTGCTACTCCACTATGACCACGACTTCGACCTCATCGCCGGCGTGACCGGCCAACCCACGGAATGGATCGTTCCTGCGGGCACCATCCCCTGACCGGGGCGGCGCTCAGTCCAGTCCAAACAGAAACTATCGTGGCCACTGATCACTCGGCGAGACGTGCATCCACCTCGAGGGGGTTCAATGCAGATACAGATTGATGACCGCCCGGCATACGCCATTGCCAAGGTGGCTCTCGAGCCAGGCGAGGAGATCGTTGCCGAAGCCGGAGCGATGGTGGCGATGACGGAGGGTTTTGAACTGGAGACCAAGGCCGAGGGTGGGTTCCTCAAATCACTCGCTCGGTCGGCGCTCGGCGGCGAGAGCTTCTTCTTGAACACGTTTCAGGCGCCGGGATCGGGTGGGACGGTCCGGCTGGCTCCGGCTCTTCCCGGGGACATGCGAGTGATCGAGTTCGACGACGATCAGATCATGGTCCAGTCCGGCGGGTTCATCGCATCGAGTCCGGCCCTGGAGGTTGAGACGAAGTGGAGCGGCGCCAAGACCTTCTTCGCCAGCGAAGGCTTGATCATGCTCCGGGTCTCCGGCACCGGCAGTCTGATCATTGCCGCCTACGGCGCGATCGAGGAGATCGAGCTCGGTCCCGGAGAGAGCTTCACCGTTGACACCGGCCACCTGGTGACGTTTACCGATGGAATCGGGTTCGATGTCCGCAAGGTCGGTGGATGGAAGAGCACCATGTTGAGCGGTGAGGGTCTGGTGGTGGATCTCACCGGACCGGGCAAGCTGACGATTCAAACAAGAAGTCAAGACGCATTCTTGGGTTGGCTGATTCCGCAGCTGCCATCCCAGAGCGCTAGCAGCGCGTAAGCCTCACGGAATCGCCGGCTGATGGTCCCAGAACGGGGCGTCTTGGCAGAAAGGTGCTCGCCCAATGACGCCCGGCAGGCACTGAGCCGGATCCGTCAATGAAATCGCTAGTCGACGCTGCGTGCTGGAACGACCCATTGACAATCTTGACCGGTCACCGAAGCGATGAGATCGAAGTCGCTGTCATAGTGGAGGACGGTGTAGCCGGCCTCTTCGCCGGCGGCAGCAACGAGGAGATCGGGGATCTTTC
>CAXMPS010000372.1:0-2292 GCA_964194995.1 uncultured Gammaproteobacteria bacterium
GACTACTACGCCAATACTTCCCCAAAGGCACCGACATGGCAGCCCTCACCCAAGACGACCTCGACTTCGCCGCTCACCAACTCAACGGGAGACCTAGACAAACCCTCCGATGGCTGACACCCTCACAAAAACTCGCCGAAATATTGCAATGACCCCCTGAGACCGCACCGGATATGGGCGGTGTGCGATGGTGCCGGGGTGCCGCTCGTGTAGGTTTCACGTGTGCAATAGAGAGGTATCAGATGCCCGGCGAGTTCTTCTTCATGTCAATGGGCGGACTAGGGATGTCCCTGGCTGGGTTCGGTGGTCTGATTGCGGCTCTGACACCGAAGAAGGAGGCAGCTTCCCCGGTTGCGAGGTAGCGGATCACGCACATCGTCACATGGGGTTTGCAGCTGACGATCGTTGGGTTCGGCATCATCGTGATCTATTCGATCGTCGAGGATGCAGCAATGACCGCCCGAATTGCTTCCGGTGCCGTGGTCGTCATCCATCTGTTGCGTTTCAGATCAAACCGCCCCGGAGCTGCCTTCCGAAGTGAGGCTGAGCGGAAACGGTCAGTTGGAGCACTGTGGGCGTCATTTTGGTTGTGGCACCGAACATGATCCTTGGCAGCGTGGGATATCTGCACGCAATCATGCTCATCATGTTCGCTGGCCCAGCCTCAATATTCTCCACGGGCGTCAAAGAGATCTTCACCGACCCCGCAAATGAGGCGGAAGACACCCACACATAACGGCACATGTAGGCGGCTCAGCCCTCCTTCGCCTCGATCCGTCCGGAGGCGATCGCGGCTGTGAACGCCTCGAAGTCCCGTTGGGCCTGGTCGGCGTAGGCGTAGGCGAATTCAGTGAGCGACTCGGCGAACACGGTCCCGGATCCGATGTACCCGGAGATCTGGAACGGATCACCCGAGCGTGCGTGTGAATGGGCGAGCGTCCACCCGCAGATCTGAGCGTACTGCTTCATCAACCGTGGGCTCATCTTCGCGATGTCGGCGGAACCCTTCATGTCGTAGAGCTGACGCCAGTAGTACGCGTGGCCGCCGGCGCCGACCGACCAGCCGAGGAAGATGTCGCTCGAGACCTGCATCAGGCGCTGGCCCCTGACCACACGCTCACCGTGGTGGGAATACCTGCTTTTCGGCAGATGGTCCTCCAGCACGGAGGCCGTGGCTTCCTTGAGTTGGAGGAACAGCGGATCGGAGTCGTCGTTCGCCTCGAGAAGCACAATTAAGCACCGCGTCCCGACGCTGCCGACGCCGACCACCTTCAGCGCACCGTCGACGACGTGGTACTTGTCGAGGAGCACCTTGCGATTGTCGTCGAGCGTGCTCTTGTACTCCGCAAAGCTGCGCTCGACCTCACTTCCTAGTTCGTCCGGGTTGTCCGACGCTGGCAGATCCCGCAATGGAATGATCAGCGGCGGGTCGCTCTTGATGCGTAGGGTGCCGTCGACCTTCTCAGCCAGCTTCTTCAGTGCCTTCATGCTGCCCTTCGAACGAGATTTGGCTGCATGCTTCGCCTGGGCCTTCCTGTCCTTCTTCTTCGGCAGTGCATCGTTAATCTGTTGCAGCGTGAGATGCGCGTACCACGCGTCGAGTGTGGTCATTTTGGTGTACTTGGCCATTGCGTTCTGGTAGCCAACCACGGCGTTGCGCGTCATGTCGTGGGTATCTCCGTCGTCGAATTCGTTGTCGCGCCCGGCGAGGACGAAGCTGGCGACAATGCGCTTCAGGTCCCACTCCCACGGTCCGGGCAGTGTCTCGTCAAAGTCGTTGGTATCGAAGACCTGCTGGCGTGTCGGCGTACCGAACGAGCCGAAGTTCGACAGATGCGCGTCACCGCACAGCTGGCTCGTGAGTCCGGTGGCCGGCGTGCCGGCCAGATCTGCGGCCATGACCTTGGCCGTGCCGCGGTAGAACGTGAACGCCGACTCCGCCATCCGATAGTGGCGGATCGGGACGAGAAACTGCAGTCGGTCCTTGTCCTGGTCGGTGATCAGCATGACGGGGTCGGCCCGCTCGGCTGGCGGCGACCACACCGCATGGCTCGACCTTGGCACGGTATTTCGGATCTCCTTGCCCTTCGCCTTGCGCTCCGCTGGTGTGGCCAAATCGGTCATCGTTTCCTCCTCAAAGCCGGATGCGACGGAGAGCCTCCGGCGACTTCACCACAATCACATTCTCTTCTGGCACGCCCAGATAAGAACCATCCCAAAACCGGACATTCACAGGCCCCGCATCATTCAACAGAGTCGCCACTACCGGCTTGACCATCTGAGCGACAGTTT
>CAXMPS010000373.1:0-8921 GCA_964194995.1 uncultured Gammaproteobacteria bacterium
CAGTCGGTATGGTGCTGCCATGCCTTGGTGGCAATCGCTTGCGGCGTTTTGGCGGCGGCTGATCGGAATTGGCGGGGCGAGCCGCTCTCCGGCGAACCTTCGGGTCGCCGGCGATCCGCCGAGCCCAAACGGGGCGTCTTCCATGCATCTGTGGTGGTCGCTCCCGTACGGGGAGCAGCTGACCGCAGTCAGTGCGACGCTTGAGATCGTGGAGCCGCCCACCGTGGATCGGCTGTACTTCTGGGCGCTTCAGGTGGCATTTGTCAAGCCGGGTGGCGGAGGAGCGCATCTCGGGCTCCAGCACAACGGCCGCCACCCCGGCTCTACCGCGGCCAACTTCGGCGGGTACGCCCCGCGCGACGTGGGAGGTTTGCTCGACGGAATAGCATCGGAGCTGCCGTCGACCCCCGACGACCCCAACACCCGTGACTTCGCCTGGGAACCGAATCGGCGCTATCGATTGTCCGTCGAGCGAATGCCCGATGGCGCCCCGGAGGGATTCTTCGCGTGGCGGGGCACTGTCGAGGATATCGAGGCCGGGAACGTCAGCGTCGTGCGGATCCTGTTCAGCCGTGGTGAGTTCCTGCGAGGGCCCGTGGTGTGGACCGAGGCCTTCGCTCGCTGCGAGCATCCATCGGTTGCCGCAAGGTGGACCGACCTCGAGGCCATGGGGGAGACCAGGGGACTGATGAGGATCCCGGCCGGACAGGTCAACTATCAGCAGCGCGATGCCGGCGGTTGCGACAACACCAACATGGATGTCAAGGGCGATGGGTGGGTGCAACGCACTGCGACCGACCGGACGGTGTCGGCGGGAACGGTGCTTCGCATTGAGTGAGTGCGCATTCTCCGCCGGTAGCATCCCGTTTCCGGGCGTTTAGCTCAGATGGGAGAGCGCTTCCCTTACAAGGAAGAGGTCGGCGGTTCGAGCCCGTCAACGCCCACCGACGAAACCCTTGCTGTGTAGGTATTTCGGTTACTGGCCGGGGAGTTGGATGACGTCGCCGGACGGTTTCTGACGCGAATCTGACACGCGCGGTCCCGAAAACGCTTCATCGAGGGCGGTGGCGGCGTCTTGGTCGTAGCCGGAAAACAACCCTCCGTAGGTGTCCATCGTTATCGCGATCTTGCTGTGGCCCATTCTGGCGGAGAGGACCTTGGGGTGGACACCCTGGGCGATACTGATGGCCGCATGGGAATGCCTCAGGTCGTGTGGTTTGCACGGTTCGCCTACTGAGTCCACTACGGCTTGCTTCCACTGTCTACGGCGAAGGTTGGTCCACCTGATCGGGTTCCCTTGTGTGCTGGTGAACACGAACCCGGTATCGGTGGGGTAGGTGGCGAGGTGTTCGGCGAGGATGTCGACGAGGATGTTGGGGAGGGTGATGGTGCGGTTGGCTGCTTGGGTTTTGACCGGGCCGTACGTGAGGGTGCCGGCGATTTCGATGGCGGTGCGTTCGACGTGGAGTGTCTTGCGTAGGAGGTCGAGGTTGTCGATGGTGAGGGCGGCGGATTCTCCTGGGCGTGTACCGGTGAGGGCTCCGGTGTACACCAACGCCCGGTAGCGGCCGTCGATGGTGTCGGCGAGGTGGTGGACTTCGTCGATGGTGAGGTAGCGGTGGTCGGATTTCTCGAGGCGGGGGAGTGGGGTGTCGGTGGCGGGGTTGACGGGGATGAGGCCGTCGCCGACAGCGGCTTGGAGTGCGGCTTTCAACAGTTGGTGGGCTTTGTGAACCGTGCTTGCTGCGTGGGTCTGGTGGATCGTGTGTACCCATTTACGGATCGCGGCGGGTCTGGCTTGTCGGAGTTGGAGGGTGCCGAGGTGGGGGGTGATGAGGTTGTCGATGATGTTGGTGTCGCGGGCTTGGGTGGTGGGGCGGAGGTTGAGGCGTCCTTGGTGCCATTCGTTGATCCATTCGTCGAGGCGGGTTTTGCCGCCGGCGGGGTCGACGTATCGGCCGGTGTGAAGGTCGGATTCGGTTTGACGTCTGAATGCGTCGGCTTCGGCGTAGGTCTTTTTGGTTTTGCTGCGTGACTGGTTTTGGGGGTTGCGCCAGCGGTAGATGAACGTGCCGTATTCGGTCTTGGTGATGGTGCCCACTACTGGTTCTCCTTGTCTGCGCGCCCCTCTTTGTTTTGCTGCGTGACTGGTTTTGGGGGGTTGACAAGCTCGAGGAGCACGCCGATGTGTTCCTGGAAATCGTCGGTTGGTGCGGGCATGTGGTCGGCGTAGCCGGTTCGGTCGCCGCGTTGTATGCGGGGGTAGCCCATCCAGTACTTGAGGATGCCGTAGCCGTCGTCGTACATGTTGCCGAAGCTGACGTTCCTGTCGTCGGGCGGGACCATGAGAGCGGCGACGGAGACTTCGAAGATGGCGGCGATGGCGAATAGGTCGACGATACGGAACGGCCGTGTCCCGGATTCAGCGCGGGAGACGAGTTGCTGGTCCCACTTCTTGCCGGTGATTTCGGTGAGGTAGTAGGCGAGCTGGCGTTGGCCGAGTTTGTCTTGGGATTTGCGTAGTGCCTTCAGGTTCGAGCCGATCACCTCATCCACTGTTTCCACGTATTAAAGCGTACACGCTATGCGACGGATGGTCAATCCTATAGCATTCGTGCCAGGCCTACGAGAAATCTCACGGAGGAAACGCGTACATGACTGAAGTAATCCAGAGGCGACTCATCAACGAACGGGACCTGTCCGAATGGTTGGGCGTATCTCTACATACCGTCCGGCGGTGGCGGTACAGCATCCCGCCGCAAGGCCCGCCGGTGCGGCGAGTGGGCCGGTCGATTAGGTACGCAGTCGCTGACGTCAACGAGTGGATCGACGAATCGCAGGACCCGTATTGGCGGGGCGAGTGATATGTCCGAACGCGAAGACGTCCCCGACACGGGGGCCGAGGACGCCAACTCTCCTACTCAGGATACCACGAGCCTCGCCGGGGTCCTTGACCGTATCGTCGGGTTCGTCGCCCGGTTCCTCTGGACCCAGAGCGACCATCAACTCAACGCCATAGCCCTCTGGATTCTCCACACCCACCTCGTCGACGAGTTCGACGTGACTCCGTACTTGGAAATCTCCGCACCGGAGAAACGGTGCGGCAAGACCCGGCTCCTCGAGCTACTCGACCTGCTCTGTTACGACCCGGTGCTGTCGATCAACATGTCGGTGGCGGCGATGTTCAGACTCGCCCCACAGCGACGCACGTTCCTCATCGACGAGTTCGATGCGATCTTCGGACGGGGCGGCGATGAGGACAAACGAGCCTTCATCAACTCCGGATATCGAAAAGGCGCTCAGGCGGTGCGGGTCGGTGGCCCGCCTCGCGACCTGAAACCAGAGTTTTTCGACACCTACTGCGCCAAAGCGCTCGCCGGTATCGGCAACCTGCCCGACACCGTCGCCGACCGAGCCATCCCGATCCGACTGCAACGGAAACCAACCTCAATACGCCTCGACCGGTTCCGGCTCCGCGCCGTGAAGGCCGACCCGGCGCTGGACCAACTCAAGGGCGACATCGCCGAAGTCGCCGAGGCCCACCAGGCGAGCATCGGATTTTGCTACCCGACACTCCCCGACGAACTCCACGACCGGGCCCAAGAGATATGGGAACCACTGCTGGCCATCGCCACCGTTGCCGGCGGACCGTGGCCGGCCGAAGCCCACGCCGCCGCCGTTGCCCTCCACACCGGTGGCGACGAAGCCGACAGCTCCACAGGCGTGGAACTCCTCGCCGACATCCGCGACGTGTTCGGCGACGACCCGAAGCTCCATACCCGCACCCTCCTCGACCGGCTTTGCGGACTTGACGAAGCACCATGGGGCGACTGGTACGGCAAGGCGATCACCGCCCGGTTCCTCGCCACCCGACTCAAGCCGTACCAAATCCACTCCAAGGATCTCCGCATCGACGTATCCGTCCTCAAGGGATACGAACGCGGCGCCTTCACCGACGCCTTTGACCGCTACCTACCCGCGACAAGCGCTACAGACGCAACAAGTGAAGCGCCCCAAGGGATTCCAGCCGATTCCGTATCCGCAACGGTCCCGCAACAAAGCGCAACACCGGCCGATGTTGCGGATGTGTTGCCCATCGTCGCGGCTACGGAAAACGCCGAAACCCCAACCCCCGCAACGCATGTAGCGGCTGTAGCGGATGTTGCGGCAAGAGCGACACAACAGGACGTAATCGACGCCTTCAACGCCGAAGTCGCAACCCAGCCTTCGGGCTTCTCGACCTAGATGGGTCGGGCCGAGGGAGCGCATATTGCCGGTTATGCGCTAGCTCCACGACGGTGGCGCCCAACCTGAACCGCAGCCACCCGAAACTCAACGGTGGGATTACCCGCACCGCCGCCACCGAGGAGGACCGCAGCCAACAGCGCCCCAAGGTTGGCGCGCACCTACGCTCGCCGGTCGGTCAACCCGATCATCCGACGGCGATCACCCTTCGAGACCCGCCAAGTTGCGCGCAGCCCACGGCCGCAGGATGGCGTACACCGCTTCGGTCCTCGGTACCGCCACACGATGGGCGCGGGCGCGGCGTAGAAGCTCTCCTTGGAGGGCTTCGAGCTCCATCGGTTTGCCGTGCGTCATGTCGTAATGCAGCGAGGAGAAGGTGCCTGCCTCCACTCCCTGAACGAGCGCCTCAGCGCGGTCGAGGGCTTCTTCGGAAAGTTCGACCCCCTCGGCGGACGCAACCGTGGCCCCTTCACGGAGAATGTCCCGGAACATCTCCCACGACTCAGGCTCCGAACGGATGTCGCCGATGGGAAGCCGAACAGCGGCGGTCATACCCGACAAGGCACAGATAAGCGCGAACTTGTCCCAGATGGCAGAACGCACATTGACGGACAAGTCCGCCTCTACCCCTGCTGCAAGGAACCCCTGCAGAAGCCGCTGGGCCCGCTCCGACCTAATCCCGTCCAGTTCACCGAAGATCACCGTGGCCGGCCCCGCAGAGTGGACCACCACACCTGGCTCTGCGATCGTGGACAGCAGATAAGCCACCCCACCCATCACATGCTCTGCACCGATCTCAGCCGCGATCGTCTCCTCATTTCCCAACCTGTTCTGGAGCGACACCACTGCCGTCGCCTCACCAAGCAACGGACCAAGCCGACCCGCTGCAGCAGCCGTATCGTGTGACTTCACCGTGAACAGCACATAGTCGACCGGACCAATCTCCATAGGCTCATCGGTGGCCGCCAGCTGCAGATGGAAGTCGCCCTTAGTGCTGCGAACCCGAAGACCAGCGCTGCGCAGGGCCCCAAGATGTGAACCGCGCGCGATCAGATGCACTTCCGCACCAGATTGCGCCAAACGGCCACCGAAGTATCCGCCGATACCGCCAGCACCGAACACGGCCACCCGCACGCTCGACCTCCAACCTGTCCACGAAGCTACCAAGCGAACAATACAGACACCACCACCGCCCCGCTGATCAGCCTGGCCCGTGACAACGCACCACCTGCACTCGCGCAGATCGCCCTGATCTGAGCGAGATCGCTCGCCACGGTGCTCGTGATCGGCACGTCCGCCGCTCGTTGATGATGGACGGTTCAATCCGAGCCGAATGCCGTTCCCGGACGCCGCGAAGTGGGCTGGTGCGGCCCAGGCTGCGTCGATATGCGTGGTGTCATCACACGATGGACACCCACTTCCTCAGATCACCGGCAGGGAGCGCATATTGCCGGTTATGCGCTACCTGCGTCGGTGATCCGGTGCGGTGGTTGGGGGGTTTGGCAGACCTCGCCGAAGGTCAGCTTGAACTCTCCGAAACGGTGATGACCCCGTCGAGCCAGCCGATCGCTTTCTGGAGGGCCTCGTCGTCCTCGAACGTCTTGCCGTGCTCCCAGATTCGGGCAAACTCATCTGCGCCGAGGGAGTCCCTGGCAGCCACCACATGTCGCTCCTGCTCCGCGAGCAGCCACGACTGGACGTCGATACTCTCCTCAGACAAACGATCCGCGGCCGCGAATGCGTAGACAGCCTCAGCGGTTCGACGGGTAGTCATCAGGATCGTTCCCGCCCGCAGCAATCCGTTTGCCTTCCAGTACTTCCCTAACTCGCCGACAGCCAACTCCAAAACCTGTGTTGTCCTCATCGCCGAACCCACGACATCTCCGATTTCAAGTAGTGCTGCCGCCAGTTCAAGGATCACCCGCCAGCCGTACGTCCGCTCTGATCTGCGGCCTGATGTGTTCAGCCCCTCGGTGGCGGTAGCCGCGGCCCCCTCTGCGTCACCTTGTAGACGTTGGGCTAAGGCGAGTACCCAGTACGCATCAAAAATGCTCCACGGATCGTTGAGCGTAAGCTCTATCGCAAGAGACTCAGAACCGAGATCGAGAGCCTGGCCGAAGTCTCCATCTCGAAGGGCGGCTTCGGCAACTAACCCTGCTGCTTCGCCGATTCCCATTGGCCATCCCAACCTTCTCCCGACCGCCAACGAACGCTCACCGAATTCTCGAGCGTCTTCGTACCGGAAATGAGAGTCATGTATGAGGGATATGAAATAGCAGGTCCGGCAGATCCAAAGGTCGTCACCGCTGTCCTCCGCCTTGGTCAACGCCTGATGGAAGCGGTCGAGCGCGGTATCGTCGTCGTAGTTCTCCCGAAATGCGGCGTCGCCCAATGTCCACAGGGCGATCACCTGCGACCGTTCATCACCCAACTTCTCAGCGACGCGCAATGAAGCTTTGGCCCACTCGGTGGCACGCTTGAAATCCAAGACCCGGACTGCCTGCATCGAAGCCTTGGCATACGCTATCCCGAGGAGTTCATCTGGCTCATCGACCCCAGCCGCGAGGGTGCGCTGATGCCATTGGAAGGCCTCATCGTGATGTCTGTGCAGGAACCAGAACCACACCGACAGGGCTGTCGTCATCCTCAACGCGCCAGCTGTATCACCCGAATCGTGAAGCCACTCCAAGGCAGCACGAAAGTTGTCGTGGTCAGTCTCCAAACGATCCAACCAGACAGCCATCTCGGACGTTTCCAGCATCGGCTCAGCCTCCTCGGCGAAAGCCAGGAAGTGATCTGCATGACGGCGCGAGATCTCATCGATCTCACCGCTCTCGACGAGCCGATCCAAGCTGAACTGACGAAGCGTTTCCAACATCCGGAATCGGGGAGCACCCGTGTCACCGCTTTCGCGGACGGCTAATGACTTGTCAACGAGGTGGGTCATCAGATCAAGTACGTCCAGCTCATCGATGCCGTCACCCGAGCACACTTCCTCTACTGCATTGAGGCTGAACCCTCCACGAAAGGCGCCGAGACGGTCGAACAGCAACTGCTCATCGGGAGACAGCAACTCGTAGCTCCACATCACGGTGGCTAGGAGGGTCTGCTGCCGCTCCAAGGCGGATCGGCGACCGCCGGTCAGCAGCCGAAACCGGTCGTCGAGCCGCTTGGAGATGTCGGCCACGGGGAGAATCCGGGTGCGTGCTGCGGCTAGCTCGATCGCCAGTGGCATGCCATCGAGGCGATGACAGATCTGGACGATATGAGGTGCCGTCTCCTCCGAGACATCAAATGCCGAGTCGATCTGTCGCGCCCGATCGGTAAAGAGGCGAACCGCCTCTGACCTTGTCTCCTCTGGCACCTCAAACTCTGGGTCAGATGCCACTCTCATCGATGGCACCTGCCAGACACGTTCACCCTCGATGGCAAGACCCTCCCTGCTTGTCGCCAAAATGCGGATCTCGGGTGCAGCGAGCAACAACCGATGCGCCATCTCGGCCGCGGCAGCGAGCAGGTGCTCACAGTTGTCCAGTATCAGGAGCAGTTCCCGACGTTCCATGAACGATTCGAGCTTCTCTAGCGCCGTTCCGTCAGCACCCAACGCGAGCCCCATTGCGTCGATCACGGCCTGTGGTACCAGAGACGGATCGTCGACCGGACCTAACTCGATCAGCCAGACCCCGTCCGGGAACCCCTCAACCAACTCTCCGGCGATCTGGAGGGCGAGTCTGGTCTTCCCGGATCCGCCGACCCCGGTAAGGGTGAGCATCCGGTTGGAACTGATCAGCTCCGCTGCCTCCTCAAGCTGATCCTCTCTCCCAATGAAGCTCGTCAACTGGGGAGGGAGGTTGTTGGGTAGGGCGTCGAGGGAACGCAACGCCGGAAAGCGCGCGCCATCCTCGCTCAGTTGGAACACATGCTCCGGCTCGGTCAGGTCTCTGAGACCATGGCGACCCAGGTCGGTGAGCGTCAGGTCAGCTCCGTCGAGCAAGCTTGCAGCAGCCTGCGACAACAACACCTGGCCCCCATGCCCGATCCCCACCAACCGGGCAGCACGGTTGAGTGCTGGGCCAAAGTAGTCGCCATCCCGCTCCTCGGCCTCCCCGGTATGAAGAGCCATCCGCACTCTGACCGCGGTGTCCCCCCAGTCTTGGTTCGACAAGCTTCGCTGCGCATCCACAGCAGCGAAGGCGGCGTCCTGGGCCCTCCCGAACGCAACCGAGAACGAATCCCCCCCGGTGGCGAACACATACCCGCCGCGAGCAACGATCGCCTCCCGCATGATCCGATCATGGATCGCCAACGCGTCCCCCATGGATTCGGCGTCCTGCTCCCACATACGAGTCGACGACTCGACATCGCTGAACAGAAAAGTGACAGTACCCGTCGGGCGCTCAAGCATCCCATGAATTTTATCAACCCTCGACCACGTCAGCCGGTTCTCCCGTCTCGCCGAAGAGATACTGGCCGGATTCTCATTTCCCGACCCCGATTGATCCCCCGCGCCACCGCTGCAACCAGCTAGCGCATATCGGCACATATGCGCTAGCTGTATTGATCATCCACGTTGTTGACGGTGTGAAGGGTTGAGCCTCCTGGTGGCATGGTGTTGTTGGGAAACGACCGCCAGCCACGAGGAGGCTCGTCATGCACCGTAACGCTCGTCTTACTGT
>CAXMPS010000374.1:0-5049 GCA_964194995.1 uncultured Gammaproteobacteria bacterium
GATCGACGTCCCCAACGCAACCGTCATGGTGATCGAGGACGCAGACCGATTCGGACTGAGCCAGCTTCATCAGCTGCGGGGTCGGGTCGGCCGGGGCGAGTATCCGGGCATGTGCCTGCTGATTGCTGATCCAACGACAGATGAGGCCGAGGGGCGGCTGGCTGCAATGGCCGGCACCAACGACGGTTTTCGTTTGGCCGAGGAAGACCTCCGAATCCGGGGCCAGGGGACCGTTTTTGGAACCCGCCAGTCGGGGGTCAAGGATCTTCGGCTGGCAGACATTCTCGAGGACTTCGACACACTGGTGGCTGCCCGGCGAGACGCTTTTGGATTGGTCGACGACGACCCACATTTGTCGGGCCACCCCGAGCTGGCCGCTGAGGTTCGGGCGATGTTGGGCGACTCCGTCGACTGGCTATTCGTCAGCTGAGCGTGTGACACCCGTACCTGCACACGCTTGTACCGTCCCCACATGCGCATCATCGCCGGGACAGCCCGGAGCCGACGGTTGGTGGCGCCCGACTCCAAGGGCACCCGGCCGGTCACCGACCGTGTGCGCGAGGCGGTGTTCTCATCCATAGGCGACTGGGTTGATTCGGCCGCCGTTCTCGACCTCTACGCCGGTTCCGGCTCGTTCGGGCTGGAAGCCCTTTCCCGGGGGGCGGCCCAGGCAACCTTTGTCGAGAACGGTCGTAAGGCGCTGGTGGCACTCAGGAAGAACGTCGAAGCCGTCGGCCTGGGAGGAACCGTGCTCAGCTCCTTGGTCGAGGACTTCCTGAAACGCTCAGACGGATCATTCGACCTCGTCTTCATGGATCCTCCCTGGACATTGGGCCGGGATGAGATTGAAACCGCCCTGGTAAGGGTCGACCGTCTGGTAAATGTCCAAGCTGAGATAATCATCTCTCGACGCCATAGCGACGAGATACCGACACCGCCAGAATCCTGGCGAGTTGCCACCAATCGGCGATACGGAGATACAAGAATCCTTAGATACGAGAAAGAGGATCAGAACCGATGACCACCGCACTCTGTCCGGGGAGCTTCGACCCTCCGACCAACGGGCATGTGGACGTGATCGAGCGAGCTATTGCTTCGTTTGACCAGGTCGTGGTGGCCGTGGCCGACAACCCGGCCAAAGACACGTTCTTCACGACGGATGAGAGAGTGGCGATGTTGACGGAGATGTTCGGAGAGCGGGCGAGAGTCGTCGCGTTCACCGGACTATTGGTCGATTTCGCCGAGGAGACGGGTACAGACGTCGTGGTAAAGGGGCTTCGGACCATTGGGGATTATGAGTTCGAATTCCAGATGGCCCAGATGAATAGCCACCTCAGCGGCATGGAGACGGTTTTCATGGCTACCAAGGCAGATTGGAGCTTCGTCTCCTCTTCCCTGGTCAAGGAAGTGGCGCGACTCGGCGGATCGGTCAGCGGATTGGTCCCCGATGTTGTAGAAAGTGCTCTCAAGGAGCGACTGTTATGAGCGAAGAGACTGCAATGAGCGAAGAGACGGGGGCCCCGGCAAACGAATCGGTCGAACCGGATCAAGGGACTCGGGCCGAGGTCGGAGACCTTCAGGATATGGTCGACGACTTGATCGTCCACCTTCACGAGGCGAAGTCGGTGCCTCTTTCCAACAATGCGATGGTGGACCGCGAGCAGTTTCTCGAGAAACTGGAGCGAATTCGGCTGGAACTGCCCGACGAGCTGCGTGCCGCCCGCTGGATGGTTCGCGAGCGGGAGGCATTCATCGCTCGCACCAATGAGAATGCGCATGAGATTGTCGACCGCTCTCGCAAAGAAGCCGACGAGCTGATCTCCAACTCAAACATCGTTGCCGAGGCTGTCGAGGAGGCCAACATCCTCGTTCGTCGTGCTGAGGGCGAGGCAAGAAGGCTGCGGCTGGAGACAGAGGACGAGATAGAGAAGAAGCTTCAGCGTGTTGAGGGCCTGCTCTCGGAGACGATTAACCAGGTTCGGACTGCTCGGGATGAGTTCCATCAAGCCCGCCCCAAACCGCCGGACGTTCCTATCTGACATGACCGGTGAAATAGTTGTCCCGATCGGCAACCTGATCGGGTCGCCCGGGAAGGAGCGTCCCTTCTCCGGTCGGCAATCGGTGAGTCTTCGCCTCGGCGAGACCACAATCGACGGCCCGATGTCGATAGTTGGGACTGTGCATGGCCTCCCGGATGCGGTCATGGCGGAATTTCGGGCTTCGGCCACGGCTCACATGATCTGTACGAAATGCCTCACCGAATGGGATGAGGTGATCTCGGTTGTCGCCGAGCAGTACTTCGGCGTCATTCCCGATGAGGATGGTTTCGGCATCGCCGAGGGCGAGATCGATTTGTCCCTGCCCGCTCGCGCCGAGATGGCTTTGGCGCTGCCGGCAGCTCCTGTGTGTCGAAACGATTGTCTGGGACTTTGCCCAACGTGCGGAACCGACTTGAATAGTGACCCCTGCGACGGTCATGGGGATGACACTGACTCGCCTTTCGCCGTCCTGAAAGATCTGTTCGATTCCTGAGATACCAAGGAGTGCCCCCCAATGGCGGTGCCCAAGAAAAAGATGTCGCGCTCACGGACCCGGCAGCGCAAGGCTGCCTGGAAAGTTTCCAGCCCCAACTCAGTCGCCTGCGAGCAGTGCGGCACGCCGAAGTTGCCCCACCGCGTTTGTCGTGAGTGCGGGACCTACAGCGGCCGTGAGGTAGTAGAGGCCAACTGAGTTTGGTTCGGATCGCTCTCGACGCGATGGGAGGCGATCATGCCCCCGAGGAAACAGTTGCGGGAGCCGTCGACGCCTCCCACCGCGGCGTCGATGTCGTCCTCGTCGGTGAGCACGACACCATGGTGGCCGAGCTGGCCAAACATGACACTCGCCTTCCCATTGTCGACGCACCCGACGTCATCGAAATGGGTGACGACCCTGCACGTGCCATGAGAGACAAGCCGGGCGCTTCGGTAACAGTGGCTGCCGGCCTCGTTGCCGAGGGCAATGCCGACGGATTCGTGTCGGCTGGTTCAACCGGCGCCGCGATGGCCGCCGCGGCCATTGTGGTCGGCCGGGTCAAAGGGGTTTCCCGGCCACCCATCGTCAGCGTGTTTCCCACTCCGGGAACTCCCACGATGGTGCTCGATATGGGCGCCAACCCGGAGGTGGAGCCCGACCAACTCCTCCAGTTCGCGGTCATGGGCAGTCTCGCCAGTCAGGTGCTCCTCGGCGTGAAGGACCCCCGGGTCGGCTTGTTGTCCAACGGGGAGGAGAAGGGCAAAGGTCGTGCCCTCGAGCGGGCAGCTTACGACCTCCTCGAAGAGAGCTGGGTTCGTTTCATCGGCAACGTCGAAGGCCGGGATATCGCGGTCGACAAAGCGGACGTGATCGTCACGGACGGATTTACCGGCAACGTATTCCTCAAGACGATTGAGGGAACTGCTCAGGTCGTGGCCGACTACACCGACGAGGAAGTGGCCAAGCTCGACTCTGAGCTGCAGGAGGCGATCAGGCCTCTACTGGTGAGGGTCCGAGCGCTTTTGGATTACGAGACCTACGGAGGGGCCCAGTTACTCGGTGTGAAGGGCGTCGTAGTCATTGCCCACGGCAGTTCTAGCCGGACTTCGATCTGCAATGCGTTGGTGGTCGCGATGAAGGGAGCCGATAAGGGCCTGCCCGGTCAGGTGGCCTCCATGATCGCGGCACTGTGAGCATCGAAACCGCTCTTGGCTACCAATTCAATGAGCCCGCGCTTCTTCGTCTTGCTCTGACACACCGATCGGTCAGTTCTGAGGATCCGGTCAGAAACGACAACGAACGTCTCGAGTTTCTCGGCGATGCCGTTCTTCAGTTGGTGGTAACCCGTCGGCTTTATGAGGACTTCCCGCACCTCGCAGAAGGGAAAATGGCAAAAGTCAGGGCTGCGGTCGTTAGCCGCGGACCGCTGGCCGAGGTGGCCAGGTCGATCGATATGAACTCATATGTCGAGTTGGCTCCGGCCGAGGAGAGAACCGGCGGGCGCGATAAAGACTCGATACTGGCCGACGCGATGGAGGCCGTGATCGGGGGCGTCTATCTCGACGGTGGTCTCGACGAGGCGGCCAATCTGATTGACCGGCTTTGGGGCAGCCGGATAGTGGAACGGGCCAAGCGCCCCGGGGTCAAGGACTACAAGACCCGTCTCCAGGAAGTCCTAGCGCGCAGCGGACAACGGCCGGTCTACACCAGCCAGGGTGCCGGCCCCGACCATGCCCGAGTCTTCAAGTCGGTCGTCGCCGTCGACGGTAGGGACCTGGGAGAGGGGGCAGGACGTTCCAAGAAGGAAGCCGAGCAAGGGGCCGCGCATCAGGCGTTGGACGCCCTCAGCCGAGACTCTCGCTGAGCAAGGTTTCCTTTCGGGCTCTGAGGTCCACATACCAGGCGGTGCTCATCACTGCGATGGCGGCAACGATGAAGCCTTGGATCACGACAGAGAGGACAAAGGCGAGTCCGAGTCCGATGCCCAGGGACCCGGCGGTGAACAGGGGGACGCCGACGAGTTGAACGAGCTGACCCGCGACCATGCCGAGTAGACCGACCATCAGCATGAATCCAACGGTTGGGAGCCAGCGGCCCCGGACCAGGTGGAAGCTCCGTCTCAGGGCGTCCATAGGGCCCAGTCCCTCGAGCGCCATGGCGGGTGCGGTCATCGCAAGGCTGCCGGCAAGCCAGACGCCGGGGACGATCAGAAGCAACAATCCGAAGAAGATCCCGATAGCACCGATGAAGCCGGCAACTAACAGTGGGGCCAATTTACTGAAGGCGAACCTGGAAGCCTCGCCCGCCGAGATCGGGTTGCCCGCAATCTCGGCGCCCACCAGACGGTGCACGGCCAGGGCCACATAACCTGATGCAAACAATTGGAGGACCACCGCCCAACCGATTGCTGAGAAGATCTGGCGGCCAAACTCGAGGATCTCCTCGTCGGTCATTGTCTCCAGGGCTTCAGGATTGGTGAAGATGAGGTCTAGAACCTCATTTGCGCCGGTTGCCCGGAATATCAGGATTGTGGCC
>CAXMPS010000375.1:0-3008 GCA_964194995.1 uncultured Gammaproteobacteria bacterium
CCACATTGCCGCCGCAAGCACATGGTTGGGCGCCAACGTCATGCAGGCGGTGGTACCACCGATGATGGCCAAACAGGGTGTCGATGCAGTGGCCGGCTGGTATCGAGTAGGCGCCGGACTGAGCAGGAAGCTCTATATGCCAGCTTCCATCCTGATCCTTATCACCGGTATCTGGATGGTCCTACGGGTCGAAGCATTTGGATTTGGCACCAGATTTGTGACCATCGGGTTCGTCGTAATCGTCGTGGGCGCGATCCTCGGGATCTTTGTATTCACGCCAGTTGGCAAGGCGGCGGCAGAGGCAATCGAATCGGGTGATCACAACCGGATCAAGAAGGCGACCACCAAGTTGGCAATGTGGGGCACCGTCGACACTTTGCTCATCCTGTTCACCATCGGCGCGATGGTCATACGCTGGAGTTGACCCTTACGATCCACAGGAGATGTCGAACTGTGGCCGTCTTTGATCGCGCGCTGGGTGGGTGAATGTGAACGGCTGGTAGTAGTCCTGGACCGGTGCGTCCAAGTCCAGGAGACGCTGCTCCGCCAATTGAAATGCGAGGGTCGCTGTTGCGGGCTTGGTCATTGAGAACCAGTTGCATGCGGTATCGGGTGTCATCGGAGCGCCGGATCGGATATCGGCGACACCCCAAGCTTCGGAGACCACTAACTCGTCGCGCTGGACGATGGCCAGCACAAGACCCGGCACGTTGGCGCCGATCTGATGTTCAATCTCAGCTGGGACCGCTCTCATCAACCGCGGATGACGGCCCATAATGCACTACCTGGCGTTGAGCAGGCTGCTCAGGATCTCGTCGGCGCGGGAGTACATGATGAAGTGACCTTCTCCTTCGTAGAAGGTCGCCTCCGCATCGGGTATTGCGTCCCGGTAGTACTCACCCATTTGGATTGGCACGTTCTGATCGACAGTGCCATAGAACAGGGAGACAGGAATCTCGATGTCTGCACAGTCGAATCCCCACTCCCCGAGGAAGGCTCGCGCGTCCCAGTAGGCACCTTGCGACCCGTTCTTGACCATCTCTCCGAAGTTATCGAAGAACCCGTCAAACCGTGGGGTGTCCAACAGAGCCAACTCATCGTCGGGCAAGAGGGAACCGATCCCCTTCGCGATCGAGTCCGGGTTCTTGACCATTCTCGCCATCAAGGAAACATAGGGGCGGGTCATTACCGGAGCGGTCCCACCGAGCCAGAGTGCAAGGCGGACGAACTCCGGCAATCCCCCGGGTTGCCCCCTTGAATGAAAGTGGTGAGATGCCGGCAACAATGGCCGCCGAGGTGACCCGGTTAGCAAGTTGATAAGCACAAGCAGCTACGTACGGCCCGCCAAATGAGTGACCGCAAACCGCGAACTTGTCGAATCCGAGGGCGTCGGCCAGCTCCGACACGTCATCTGGCCAGTCCAGCAGACGCCGATCCTCCTTGAAATCCGAGGCCCCACAGCCGGGCCGATCAACCGCGATAACCCGCACCCCGAGGTCACGGGCGATGACATCGTTGGGGGCGAAATCGAGTCGCGAGCCGATCCAACCGTGAAAGAAGAAGACCGGGACGCCTTCGCGATCTCCGTACTCCTGAAACCCGATCTGCCTGCCATCGGGAAGCTGCACATAGTTGGCTTCAGGCATCAGATTTCCACGTTACCCACCACTAAACCGGCTACGGATCGGAAAACCGCGATGAAGGCAGCCCCGAGTGGCGTGCCGTCTACCGGAGTGGGCAGGAGGTTCGCTTCGCAGTCCTGACAGACGACCTGTCCCAGCCGACCGCTCCGTGGTTGTCGCCTGGCATCGTCTATCTGTCGAACTCGTCTGATCCGGTCACCTATTCGAATCCGGCCGTGATTTACTCACCGCCCGATTGGCTGGCCGATCCCCGTGGACCCGACGTAACCCCGGACATGATGTGGTTGCCGCTACTCACCTTTTGGCAGATGGCCGGCGCCTTGGCTTTCTCGGCCGGCGTCCCAGCCGGTCACGGTCACTTGTACGGCGCCAATGTTGTGGACGGTTGGGCGGCGCTGTCCGCTCCCAAAGGATGGACAGACGCCGACACCCGGCGCCTGCGAGATGTGATGGGCCACGACGAATAAGTCCTCGACTCGCATAAGTCGCGCCTTTCCAATCCGTCAATGTCGGTTGTAAGGCTTGCTGGTGGGCAAACCCTCAGATTCGGTGGTCGATTCAGGCAGCCGAGGAGGTTTCTAGGGGTGTGGGTTGGATTCTCTGGAATGCAAGAAGCAATTTGACCTCGAAGCCTTGCCCGACGAAAACGAGGTCGGGGGCTAGGAGCGGGTGCGGACATCGGGAGCTCCCATCCTGGCGGCGTCCGCAGTTCGATCGTCGGGTTGCAGCTGGGAGTCTCGCTCAGCGTTGACACGGGCTCGGTAGTGCTCGATTTCGCGTGTTTGTGTGGCTTCGTCCCAGCCCAAATGTGGCGCAATGAGCTTGCTTACCGGCACGGCTGCCCGGGTTCCGCGGTGTCGGGCCTCGATGGAGATGCGTGTGCGTCGGGTGAGGAAGTCATCGAGATGGAGGGCACCTTCGTGGGTGGCGGCGTAAACGATCTCGGCACCCATGTAGCGCTCCTCCGAAACCCGATCTCTCAGCTCGGGTCGGTCTTCAAGAAGGGCATAGATCTCTTGAGACAGCGATCCGTATCGGCCCAAGAGTCGAACATGGGTGTCCTCGTCCACGTCTGGCGGAAGTGGCTCACCGCGGGCCCAGCGGTAGGAGTCGGCGCCGACCAGGGGAAGCTCGGCGGTGTGTGACTCGTTGACCCTGCCCGCGATATAGCGTGTTGCCGCATCGACGGCGTCTTTGGCCATTAGTCGGTATGTCGTGTATTTGCCTCCGGCCACAGAGATCAGCCCATGCCCGTCGTCGATGACGGCGTGCTCACGGCCGAGCTTGGAGGTCTCTTCGGATTCTCCGGACAGAAGAGGCCGCAACCCGGCATAAATCCCGACGATGTCACTGGATCGGAGCGGT
>CAXMPS010000376.1:0-3519 GCA_964194995.1 uncultured Gammaproteobacteria bacterium
TCAGCCATCTCACGGTCGGCATCGAGGATCCTGATGACTCCTATGCGCTGCGCTACGAAAAGTCGATCGTCAGCCGACGGCGCCGTGATAACTGTCGGCTGACGGAACCCTTCGAAGACCGTCTCGAGCTCGACACGCTGCAACGTCGGAAGGCCGGGTACCGATTCGGTCGGCCCGTCGGTGGTATCGGTAGAGCCGTCTAGCGTGGTCCCCGTCGCGTCAGGGGAGCTGTCGCCGGCGATAGTCGTGGTGGTTCCTCCGGCAAGCGGAGCAGTCGTATTGGGAGTCCCATCGCCACCAACCAGACCACGTGCGGCCACGCTGATCACGAAGATCGCGACCAGACCAAACAAAACAGTCCTAAGCCGTACCTGAGCTGGAGACGCGTCTTGATTGGGGCGGGCGGTCACGAAGCGACGAGTGTAGGAATCCTACGAAGGAACCGAGTCAGCAGACTCTTAAGCGTTCTCTCCGAGAAAGATCTCGGAGACCGATGAGTCCATGAATATCGCGTGAAGGGCCTCGGCCAAAACCGGTGCGATTGACAACACATGAAGCGAGTCGAGCCTGAGAGCATCCGTAGGAACAGGGAGAGTGTTGGTGACGATCACTTCATCAATCTGAGCGTTCTTGATGCGATCGATCGCCGGGTCGGAGAAGACGGCATGAGTTGCCGCCACCCGCACGCTCAGAGCCCCGTACTTCCGAACCATCTCGGCCGCCTGGACCACTGTGCCCGCCGTGTCGATGATGTCGTCGACAATCACCACATGTTTTTCCTTGACCTTGCCGGCCATCGACAGCGCCGACGACAAGTTATGCCGGGTCGGGTCGCGGCGCTTGTAGATGAAAGCAACCGAAGCGCCAAGATGGCGAGCAAAGCGCTCGGCGCGCTTCACGCCGCCGGAGTCTGGCGAAAGAACCGAGATGCGACCGTCGATCCGGTCGGCCAGATAGTCGACGATCGTTGGAAGGGCCGTCAGATGATCAAACGGCTTGGAAATGAAACCCTGGAGCTGCCCGGTGTGCAGATCCACTGAGACGAGCCGGTCGGCCCCGGCGGTCATGAACAGGTCGCCCAGCAGACGGGCTGTGATCGGCTCGCGGGGCAGAACCTTCTTGTCCTGTCTCGAGTAGCCGAAGAAGGGCATGACCGCTGTGATACGACGGGCCGATGCGCGTTTGAGTGCATCGATGGTGATGAGTTGCTCCATGATGTTGTCGTTCATCGGCTCGCAATGGCTTTGCATCACGAAGCAGTCGGCGCCGCGAACGCTCGCGTCGGGGCGAACATAGATCTCCCCATTGGCGAAGGTGGAGCGATTCAGGCTCTCCAGCCGAATACCCAGGGTCTCGGCCACTTCTTCAGCAAGGGGCTCATTGGCGCCCCCGGTGAAGAGCATCATCCGATTTCGGGAGACGATGTCCACGTCAGCCTTCCGATTCCTTCTTCGCGAACCGTTCCGCTTCGCGTCGGTCAGCGTAGCCCGGGATCTCCTTCTGGTCCGAACGCTCGATGGCGAGGGCTCCTTCGCTCACGTCGGCGGTGATGACCGAGCCCGCCCCGGTGGACGCACGATTCGAGATCTTGAGAGGTGCCACGAGCATCGTGTCCGAGCCGATGAATACATCGTCCCCGATCTCGGTAGTGCTTTTGGTGACCCCGTCGTAGTTGCAGGTGATGGTTCCTGCGCCAATGTTGGACCGGGCGCCGACCTTGGCGTCGCCGAGATAGCTCAGATGAGGCACCTTGGTGTCCTCCCCGAGGGTGGTGTTCTTGGTCTCGACGAAGGTCCCGACCTTGGCCCCCGCAGAGAGGACAGTTCCGGGACGAAGCGAGGCATAAGGGCCAACATCGCAGCCCTCCCACACCACTGCGCCACGCAGCACCGAGTACCAGACAGTCGAGTCGTCGCCGATTGCCGAGTCGACAACGAACGTGTCAGGGCCGATTCGGGCACGCGCTCCCACAGAGGTATCACCCTCGAGATGGACCCCCGGATATATCCGGGCGCCCGGCTCGATCGAGACGGTGTCATCGATATATGTGCGATCTGGATCGAGGATCCAAACTCCGCCATCCAGAAGCCGCTGAACCGTCCGCCGCTGAAGAAGTCGTGTTGCCTCGGCGAGCTGATTTTGAGAATTGATGCCGACTACCTCCTCGGGTGACGCCTCTAACGGCTCTACTCGCGCTCCGCGCCCCACGAGTATGCCAATCACGTCGGTCAGATAGAACTCTTCTTGGGCATTGTCTAGCGATACCTCGGCGAGAGCTTGGGCAAGCTCTCCGGCTCGGAACGCATAGACACCCGCATTGATCTCCCGAATCTGACTCTGCTCCGGAGTGCAGTCTGCCTCCTCCACGATCTCAACAACGGCACCCGAGTCGTTCCTGATCACCCGGCCGTATCCGGTGGGATCATCGAACTCCGCCGAAACCAACCGGGTCGGGACACTCTCGCCGCGAGCAACGAGAGTCGCCAGGAGGTCGGAGGTGAGAAGAGGCATGTCCCCGTACAGCACGAGCACTGTGTCGTCGTCAGCCATGCCAGGGATCGCCTCGAGACCAACCTGAGCGGCGTGGCCGGTACCCAGTTGCTCGCTCTGTAATGCGGCGGTCACACCGTCCGGCAGCAGAGCCTCGACGGCGGAAGCGCCATGACCCACCACGACAACTGTGGATGCCGCGTTGAGCGGACCGATCGCGGTCAAAACCCACTCCAGGAGCGAACGGCCGGCCGCCAGGTGGGCGATTTTTGGCAGGTCTGACATCATCCGCTTGCCCTGACCGGCGGCCAGGATGATGACGTGAATTGACAATCTCTACCTTTCGGTGAAAGACGCTGGGGGGGCAGGATTCGAACCCGCTCTTACAGGACCAAAACCTGCCGTGCTACCTATTACACCACCCCCCAAAAAGGGAGATCGGGCGCCCGCGCAGGTTAACCGAGGGCAGCCCCAAACCCTCGCTCTCACAGGACCCGGTAACTACTTGTGCTACCTATTACACCACCCCAAAAGGGCAGGAGAGCGCCCGCGCGCAGGTTAACCGGAGGCAGTCCCAAAACCTGAGCGTGTGCAAATCCGGGTGCTGGACGCCGGGATTTGCACACGCTTCACACTTCCGCCACGCCGTGGTCCCGAAGGACGACCCCGGCCTTGGCTCGGGTCAGAGGAATGGCCAGGGCAGCGTCAGCCGCCTCCGATTCGGAGGCAAAGAAGCCGAAACAGGCCGAGCCCGACCCCGTGAGCAGCACCGGGCCGTCCCATGCCGACCTCACATCCGCCATGAAGTCCCCCAACTCCGGCTCCAGACTCAACGCAGCGGGGAGCAGATCATTTCGCACCGGCATCACATCACGCAGGGCTGGGGGAAGGTCGTCCGGAACAACGCTGTCACCCTGCGGTCCCTCCATCTCGTCCCATTTTTCGTAGACATCAGCCGTCAAGAGTGAAAACCGAGGGACAACCACCGCAACCGCGAAGCCGGCGAGTGGCTGCTGAACCTCGAGGTCC
>CAXMPS010000377.1:0-2174 GCA_964194995.1 uncultured Gammaproteobacteria bacterium
TCAGCTTTGGCGCCTCGGCGGTGAATCCTTACCTGGCTATCGATCAGGTACGGGATTTGGCCGCTTCAGGCGCGGTCGATGTCGATCCGGTGTTGGCCCAGGAGAACTATCGTTCGGCCCTCGAAACCGGGCTGCTCAAAATCATGTCAAAGATGGGCATCTGCACTCTTTCGGCATACCGCGGTTCGGAGTTGTTCGAGGTCATAGGCCTCTCAGAATCGGTATGCCGCTTCGCCTTTCGCAATGCGCCACGGCGTCTTCATGGTATCAGCATCGAGGATCTGGCCGACCAGGCACTCGAGCGGCACGCCAGGCATGAGGCCGATGCCCAGGAATCCGGCGGGTTCTACAAGCACAGAAGGGGTCAGGACACACATGTGACAGGCCCGATGGTGGTGCTTGCCCTGCAGAAGTCGGTGCGTTCGGGTGATTCGGCCGACTGGGAACGTTATCTCGAAACCATCGACACCCGTGACCCGGCGCTGATTCGTGACTTACTGACTTTTGTCGAGCGAGATCCCGTTCCGCTCGAAAAGGTGGAGCCGGCTGAGCGGATTATGAGTCGATTCACCACCGCGGCGATGTCACTTGGGGCACTGTCGAAAGAGGCCCATGAGGCCCTGGCCGAGGCGATGAACCTGATCGGTGGCCACTCCAACTCGGGGGAGGGCGGAGAGGATCCAGCCCGATTCGATGGCCCCCGCAACTCCGCTATCAAGCAGGTCGCATCAGGCCGTTTCGGAGTAACCCCGGCCTATCTGAACTCTGCGGAGGAGCTTCAGATCAAGATGGCTCAGGGATCGAAGCCCGGTGAGGGCGGTCAGCTTCCCGGCCACAAGGTCTCTGCCGAAATCGCTCGTCTCCGTTACACCGAACCTGGTGTGACTCTCATTTCGCCACCACCTCATCACGACATCTATTCGATCGAGGATCTGGCCCAGTTGATTTACGACCTCAAGGCGTTCAAGCCCACGGTGAGGGTCTCGGTGAAGCTTGTCAGTGAGCCTGGTGTGGGCACCATCGCCGTCGGTGTCGCCAAGGCCAACGCCGACGCCATCACGATTTCGGGGTCGGAGGGCGGCACCGGCGCCTCCCCCCTCATGTCGATAAAGCACGCAGGGTCTCCGTGGGAACTTGGGATCGCCGAGGCTCACCAGGTCCTTGTGGCCAACGGACAGCGCTCAAGTGTCGTCCTGGAGACGGATGGCGGTCTCCGAACCGGACGCGATGTCGTGGTCGCCGCGCTTCTCGGCGCGGAGAGGTTCGGATTCGGGACCGTGCCGCTTCTGGCGATGGGCTGCAAGATGGTCCGAACCTGTCACCTAAACACCTGCCCGGTGGGCATCGCAACGCAGCGGGAGGATCTGAGGGCCAAGTTCACCGGTGGTGCCGATCAGGTCGTTATGTTGTTCCGGCACCTGGCCGAGGACATTCGAGTTCACCTCGCAGCCCTTGGCATCAGATCGATCGAGGAGGCAGTAGGTCAGGCAGACCTGCTCCGCCCGATTGACTCTGAGCACCCCCTTGCCGCTGATCTACTTGCGATGCTCGTGGCGTCGCAGGGTCGAAAGGAACACCTCGGGTACAAGCCAGTTCCTCTGTCGAGCCTGGCCACGCGACTCGTCATTGATGCCAGGGAGGCGATCAGAAGCGGAGAACCTGTCCGTCTTGCATATCCGATTCGGAATGTTGATCGTGCAATCGGAGCCAGGTTATCGGGTGCGATCGTCGCCGAACACGGCCAGAGCGGACTTCCCGCAGGGACCGTGGACGTGAAGCTTGCAGGCACTGCCGGCCAAAGCTTCGGTGCCTGGTTGTCACAAGGCGTGACTCTCCGATTGAAAGGTGTGGCCAACGACTATGTCGGCAAGGGGATGGGTGGCGGCGTGATCTCGATCTCGCCGCGTCGTCGTGCCGAAGGGCCAACGCCCCATGTGGCTGGAAACGCAGTTCTCTACGGCGCCACCGGAGGGAGTCTGTTCCTTGCGGGCACTGTCGGCCAGCGTTTTGCAGTGAGAAACTCGGGTGCGACTGCTGTGGTCGAGGGTTGCTCAGACCACGGATGCGAGTACATGACCGGGGGCACGGTGCTAGTCATCGGTGCGGTGGGGAGAAACTTTGGCGCCGGGATGACCGGGGGCATCGCCTATGTCTGGGATCCCGAAGTCAACTTC
>CAXMPS010000378.1:0-1980 GCA_964194995.1 uncultured Gammaproteobacteria bacterium
GTTGCTTCCGAATTGAGCCCTTCTTGCGAACCAACTAGGCGCAGATAGATTATCTGGGCGGAGTTGGTTCGCCGGGTCTCGCTGTCCGAGGCCTGTGAACCCGACATTCACTCGAAACGAAGGTCGTCGATCCACACCATATTGGTGTTATCCCACATCCCATTCTGCACCGCGTGAACCCCGGTGAACATCACCGAACGCGACGGAGTACACAGTGCCGTGTTGACCTGATAGCTGTTGAAGACCAGCCCGGTGTCTTCGAGACGCTGCCGGTTCGGTAACTCGTACCCCTCCGGACGTGGTGCATGGGCATAGGTCTGATCCGTCGTTAGGAACAGGATGTTGTACATCTGAGACTCATCCGATGCGACCGACTCAGGCACACCAACCGCCCTTCACTCGACCAACTCGTCCCCCGAGCATAGAGATACCACCGCCGGGCGGTAGGGCGTTTTGGTAGCGCACAATCGGCAATATGCGCTCTCATGTGGCGGGGCGACTTCCGGGGTGAGGAGGCACGGACTTGCGTTTCGGCCTTAGGGATGGCCTCAGCCTCAGGGAGTCGAACACCCAATCCTTACACCGCAAGGCTTTCTAGATCATCCACCTTTAACTTGACATAACGTGCATTATGGGCGCTTTGGGGGGACGGCTGCTCTGTATGGTCCGGTGATGAGAGTTCACCCCTCATCGATCGCTGTTCTGTCGGTTGTTGCCCTGCTGGTGGCAGCCTGCCAGCTCGGTGAACAACAGCTGGCACCATGTGACTGCCCAAACTCGGAGGCCATCGTGTCCAATATCGACTGGCTTGGCAATGGCAGCGGCGCCGACGGCACTTCGTCGGCCAAATGGCCCGACGGAATGTTGGACCTCACCATTGCCTATGACAACCTCGGAGATCTCGATGAAGCAAGGGATGCCCACGACCGGCTCTTCGACCGTCTGCAGGCAGCCGGGTTGATGGACGAGGAAACGCCCCGAGATGAGATCGCCATCGAGGTGACCCTCGAGGATGCGAGCATCACCATCAATGCCCCCTTCACCATCGATGCCGACGGCGATCGCCTCCTCGAGATAGAGATCGCGGTTTTCGTCGACGACACTGAGGCTGCCTCGGCCTTGCGGCCGTTGGTCGATGCCCTCGGTACGATCCCCTAGGCCAGCGTTGCCTCGAGGCTGATCGCCACGTTGCCGGCGAGTGCGTTGGATACCGGACAGCCATCCTTTGCGCCCAACGCGGCTTCCTGAAACGCCTCGTCGGAGATCCCCGGTACATCGCCGGTCACCGACAGGTGCATCGTGGTCAAGCGCCATCCGGGCTCGACCTTCTCGAACGTTGCCGTTGCCTTGGTGTCCAACTGGCTGGGGGCGTTTCCACCGCTTGCCAGTTCGTTGGACAGCGCCATGGAGTAGCAGGCAGCGTGCGCGGCTGCGATCAGCTCTTCCGGGCTGGTCATGCCTGCCGGCGCTTCGGTTCGACTCGGCCAACTCACCGGGAGCGGGCCTGCTACTCCGCTGTCCAGGGTGGCCGTTCCACTCCCACCAAGCAGATCACCCTGCCAGGTTGCTGAGGCTCGACTCTCCATCGCGGTCTCCTTCCACGGTTGACGCGTGCGGTGAGCCTACGCCGCCCCGTGGATTGAAGCCGTGTCGGGCTCGGCGCTACGCCTCGGCGACGATCTTGCCCACCTTCTTGACCTGGAACGCGGTGATGATGTCAACGAAGCCTCGCAAAAGGGCCCACACGCCGGCGAAGACCAGGAGCGTCTCAACCTTGGTGAAGAAGAACTGGTTTCCCAGCCAGAACGCCAGGGCAACCATCAACACTCCGGACAGCAGGGTGAGCCACCAAAACTCGGCGTAGCCGCGGGACATGAAGGCTTCCATGATCCAGATGATCCCGACGAGCAGGAAGATGAATCCAAGAATGTTGGCGATGCTCAGAAAGGTCCGCTGTGGATTGAACATGGCCACGAGGCC
>CAXMPS010000379.1:0-2379 GCA_964194995.1 uncultured Gammaproteobacteria bacterium
TCCTCTTCCGAAAGACGGTGCAAAGACTCTGAAAGCCTCTCGTCGTCCGACTTGGTTTTGGGCTCGATCGCAACAGAAATCACTGGCGCAGGAAATTCCATCGACTCGAGCTGAATCGGGGCCGTTTGATCGGACAGCGTGTCACCAGTCGTGGTGTTCTTGAATCCGATTCCGGCGACGATGTCACCGGCAAAGATGTCGTCGATGTCCTCACGGCTGTTGGCGTGCATTCTCAGGATCCGGCCGAGCCGCTCCTTCTTGCCGGTGGTGGTGTTGAGGACCGTGTCACCCTGGGCGGCGTGACCCGAGTAGACCCGGAAGTAGGTCAGCTTCCCAACGTGGGGATCGGACATGATCTTGAAAGCCAGCGCTGCGAACGGCTCGCCGTCGTCCAGTCCTCGCTTGACAACAACTTCCTCTTTGCCGGGCTTGAACCCCTCCACGGGCGGAAGGTCGGCCGGGCTAGGGAGGTAGGCCACAATGGCATCTAGAAGAAGCTGAACTCCCTTGTTCTTGAAGGCGGAGCCACAGAAGACAGGAGTGAAGTCGCCGGCCAGAGTTCCGAGCCGAACGCCTTCCTGAATCTCCTTGATGGTTAGCTCGCCATTCTCCAGGTAGGTCTCGATAAGCTGCTCCGAGGCCTCTGCCGCGGCCTCAACGAGCACCTCTCGGTACTCGGTGGCTCTTTCGACTAGGTCGGCCGGGATGTCGGCGGTCTCCCACTGCTTGCCGTCGTCGCCCTTCCAGATATGGGCCCGCATTTCGACCAGATCGATGACCCCGACGAAGTCGGCCTCGCTGCCGATCGGGAGTTGCATGACCAGCGGGTTGGCGCCGAGACGGTCGACGATCGAATCCACGTCGAAGTAAAAGTCGGCGCCGGTGCGGTCGAGTTTGTTGATGAAACAGATCCGGGGGACGCTGTAGCGGTCGGCCTGACGCCAGACGGTTTCTGACTGAGGCTCTACGCCTGCTACGCCGTCGAATACCGCAACCGCGCCGTCGAGGACGCGGAGGGATCGCTCGACTTCGACGGTGAAGTCGACATGACCCGGAGTGTCGATGATGTTGATCCAGTGGTCGTGCCAGATACAGGTGGTGGCAGCTGAGGTGATGGTGATGCCTCGCTCCTGCTCCTGCTCCATCCAGTCCATCGTGGCGGCGCCTTCGTGGACCTCACCGATCTTGTAGTTACGGCCGGTGTAATAGAGGATCCGCTCCGTCAGCGTCGTCTTGCCCGCGTCGATATGAGCCATGATCCCGATATTTCGGGTTCGGCTCAGCGGGACTTCCCGCAAATGCTGCAGCGAGTTTCCGTTGCTCATTTCTTTCTCTACTACTCCGACTCGTTATGAGGTTGTGAACGTCCCACGTCCGGTGGTTCAGGTTCGTTTCGGTGTTTCGAACCCGCCTGCTGGAACGCTCTCGTAAATCTTCAGTTGTCGCGGCTTACTGCGTGAGCCGTTTCCGGTTCACATTCGTGAACCGGCGCCAGCCGCAGTTCACGAATGTGAACTGCAATGCGTCCCTTGGACGCACTACCAGCGATAGTGGGCGAAGGCTTTGTTGGACTCCGCCATCTTGTGCACATCTTCTTTGCGCTTGATGGCTGCTCCCGTGTTGTTGGATGCATCCAAAATCTCATTGGCCAGCCGCATGGACATGACTGGCTCGCGACGCTTGCGGGCAAAGCCGACAAGCCAGCGAATAGCCAGCGTCTCCTGGCGGCGCGGCGGCACTTCTATCGGAACTTGATAAGAGCTGCCACCAACTCGGCGTGAGCGGACTTCGACCTGGGGCCTGATGTTGTCGACGGCCCGCCTGAGGACGACGCTCGGATCCTGGCTGGTTCGCTGCTCAATGGTCTCGAGGGCGTCGTAGACGATGGTCCGGGCGACGTCCTTCTTGCCCTTCAACAGAACCTTGTTGATGACCTTGCTGACGAGGACGCTGCGGAATACCGGGTCCGGATCGATCGTACGCTTCTGGGCTGGAGCTCTGCGCATCAGGAATCCTTCTTGGTTCCGTAGCGACTGCGGGCCTGCCTCCGGTCACCGACGCCGGAAGCGTCGAGGGTTCCACGGATGACCTTGTAGCGGACTCCGGGAAGGTCACGGACACGACCCCCACGAACGAGCACGATGCTGTGCTCCTGGAGGTTGTGGCCCTCCCCGGGGATGTAGGCGGTGATCTCGATTCCCGAGGAGAGGCGGACACGACACACCTTGCGAAGGGCCGAGTTCGGCTTTTTCGGTGTGACTGTGTAGACGCGCGTGCATACCCCACGCCTCTGCGGGGCACCGGCAAGACCAGCGGTCTTGGCCTTCTTTTGTTTTGGCTTCCTGCCCTCGCGGACAAGCTGCTCAATCGTCGGCATAT
>CAXMPS010000380.1:0-1176 GCA_964194995.1 uncultured Gammaproteobacteria bacterium
AGGACGCTGATCACTGCCGACGAGATCAAAGACAAGCTCGCCGAGATGGGCAGTGAGATCACCGCCGACTACCGGGACCGGGATCTGCTGATGATCGGCATCCTCAAGGGCGCCTTCGTCGTCATGGCCGATCTGTCCCGACAGATCGACTTGCCGCTCGAGTTCGACTTCATGGCCGTCTCCTCGTACGGGGCGTCTACCAAGACCTCCGGTGTCGTACGCATCCTCAAAGACCTCGACGAAGAGATCGAGGGCCGGGACGTGCTGATTGTTGAGGACATCATCGATTCCGGCCTCACGCTTCACTATTTGATGAAGAATCTCCTGGTGCGCAAGCCCGCAACGCTTGAGATCGCTGCATTACTGATCAAGGAAGGCGTCGAGCGCCCGCCGCTCGAGGTGAAGTACGAGGGATTCCACATTCCCCCCGATTTCGTCATCGGATATGGGCTCGACTACGAGGGTAAGTACCGGAATCTTCCTTATGTTGCCGTCATGGAAGACGAAGATTGAGGGGTACGGAGCGCCGCGAGGCGTGGCCCGGTTAGCAGTGCGGACGGCGTACCATGACTTGGCCTAGCAGCGAAAGCCGTGGAGCATCTTGAGCCGAACCGCACGAACCGTTCTCATCTACCTGGCGGTGATCTTCCTCGTCGTCATGGCGGTGTCGACCTTCCTCAACCAGTCGAGCGAGCCCCTCGAGCTGACACTCGTCGAGTTCGAGGACCACCTCGCTGCGGGTCGACTCGTTACTCCGGTTGAGATGAAGGAGAAGGACAACGAAATCAGGGGGACGCTGTCCATCGGCGACGAGTTCATCCTCCGCTATCCCGGCGAGATCGAGGCCGAGCTCACCGCAAATATCCTGGCCGCCGACCCGAAGGTCGACATCGACGTCGTGAATGAGAACCCATCGCTGCTGCAGTGGTTCATCGGCAATGTCTTCCCATACCTCTTGCTGTTCGGGCTGTTCATCTTCCTCATGTATCAGCTGCAGGGCGGCGGGAATCGTGTGATGCAGTTCGGCAAATCGAAGGCCAAGCAGGTCTCCAAGGATGCGCCGAAGGTCACCTTCAAGGACGTTGCCGGCATCGATGAGGCCGTCGAGGAGCTCGAAGAGATCAAGGAGTTCCTCGATCAGCCACAGAAGTTCCGTGCCATGGGAGCCAAGATCCC
>CAXMPS010000381.1:0-1855 GCA_964194995.1 uncultured Gammaproteobacteria bacterium
GTCAGACGCTCGGAGGCCGTCGCCTCGTACCCGGTGAAGTAAGGGAGATCAGCGCCGACCGACAGAAGGGCGACATCAACCCCTCGGCCAGCCATCAGGTCCTGAAGACGAGCGAGCCTGCCCAAATAGTCGAAGCTGATCTTTCGTCTACATCGATCAAAGCGTCACCAACATTGGCAACGACTGTATCGGCACGATAAAAAACGGGTCGGCCGTCTTCCCACTGATGCAATGCCGCCGAGGACCTAAGGCAACCAGTCACGTGAGCGGAATAACATTGCCGCCAACTCGTCCCTGGTGACGGACCGGGTCGGACAGAAGCTCCCACCACCACACCCAGTGGTGATCCCGGCATCGGCGAGGGCGTTTATATCTCCCTAGAAGATCGAACTGTCGTCGTCGGTGAAATGGTCGGTCTGACTCGCCGGCAGCTGCAACCCACGGCGCAACAGCGCTGCCATTGCGCCGCGATCGACATCTAACAACGGGCAATACCGGGTGTTCGCGGGCGGGTCGCAACCCCTAACGACCCCCGCCTCGGCAACGGCATTGATATCTCCTTCGAAGATCGAAGAGTTGTCATCCACGAAGTAGTCGAAGCCAGACCCCGGCAGTTCGAATGCACGTTTCACAAAGGCGGAGATCTGACCACGATCAACGGTTCCGTAAGGACAGAAGCGCAATCCGTCGGCTGTGCAGCCCCTGGTGATGTCCTGGTCGGAGAGCCAGGCGATCTCTGTGACAAACAAGTGGTTGGGGAGGACGTCGCTGAAGGGTCCGTCGTGGAATACCACGTCGTCGCCCACGAAAACATATTCCCATGGCTCGGCATTGGGTCCTTGGTTAGTGGCGTCGGGTGGGTAAGACGGCACAAATCCGAAGCGTTTCGCATTCTCGTAGTTGTTGGCCGAGATCCATTTGAACGCCGAAGTGTTGGCGAACCCACCGTGAGATGCATCCACTTGCCTGACATCGATGGCATAGCCGGTGTGGTGTCGGGAGGCTCCCGGAGGGGCGCTGTGGGCAAGCTGCAAGGTGATCGCCGACGCCGAAGTCCCGTACAGTTTGCTGAGAAAAATCGACTTCTGATCAGACAAGGTTCGGTAAGCCGAAGTCAGAGCAATGCGATGTCCCTCGCGTGAGGCGGCCGCTTTGAGGTCCGACCATGCTCCTGCGGCCTCCGGCTGCAAGCGGTACCCATCGATCCAGACCAGCCGGCTCGCGGTGGCAGATCGCTGAAGCTGGTAGCCGCGTGCATATGCGAGGTTCCAGATACGCTCGTCCACACTGGGGCTAGCGGTGATGGAACCCTGCGAGACATAGGGTTCCAAGCCGGGGGCTGTTTCCAAGCCGTAAACGACGAGGTCACTGAATGTGTTGTCGGTGTATATCGGGTAGTGATCGGCGGCCAGAGCGGGAGCGGAGAAAGCAAACCCTCCGCCGAGCAGTACAAGGGAAACAGTTATAGGCCTGAGTCGGAGCATCGAAGCGGCAGACTAGGTCGCCTGTAATGTTCCCGCCCTCATCACACCCTGGCGCCGATGGTCACCGGGACCGCCGTTCCCGAGGGGAACTGCAACCCGCTCGGCTTTGCCGAACGGACCGCCTCTCTGCTCTCCTTGGCGTGGTAACTCGACCGCACCAACGGCCCCGACTCCACATGAGGGATTCCCATCCCCTCACCGAACGTCTTGTACTCGGCGAACTCATCAGGATGGACATAACGATGGATGGGGCGGTGCCGTGCTGTCGGGCGCAGGTATTGCCCGATCGTGATGATGTCGATGCCCACCGCTCGCATGTCTGCCAGCGTGGTCATGACCTCTTCTCTGGTCTCCCCCATTCCGACTATCAG